>JALNVY010000025.1 GCA_023231165.1 Syntrophales bacterium
ACAACTTTAGAAGCCCTGGCAAAACTGAAGCCCATCTATGGCAGCCCCACGGTTACGGCGGGCAATGCGCCTCCCCTCAGCGCCGGGGCCGGGGCCATCCTCTACATGACGCGGAAAGAGGCGCAAGAAAAGGGGCTGAAACCCCTGGCCACAATATTGGCGTCCATCGGCACGGCTACCAAACCACGGGATATCGCCGTGATCCCGGCCCTGACCATCGAACAGGTTCTAAAGCGCGTGGGGATGACCATCGATCGGATGGATGTCATCGAGATCAATGAAGCCTTTGCCGCCATGCCGCTTGTGTCAACGAAGATCCTGGCGGGAAATGACGAAAAGAAATGGAAGGTTCTCCAGGAGAAAACCAACGTTAACGGCGGGGCCATCGCTATCGGTCACCCCGTAGGGGCAAGCGCCGCCCGGATAACCATGCATCTCGCCTATGAACTGAAACGTCGGGGCGGCGGCTATGGGGTCGCTTCCATCTGCGGCGGCCTCGCCCAAGGGGAAGCTGTTATTCTCAAGGTGGAATAAGCGGCAGGGAAGTAGGAGATGGTTAGGGTCTGTGTCTATGTGGTGCCGAGAGGTGGAGAGAACATCGATCTTTTCCACTGACATACTTTCCATTTGACAGATCGAGGTGGATACGGTTAATTTTACACTAGTTAATAAATCTCATAACAAATACTAAGAGTTTCTCTTTTCAGCCAGCACTGCTCAATATTCCATGGAGTGCCTGATGACAGTTCCATACAGAACAAATCAAGAATTGCTCGAAGAGAATTTCATCTTAAGGCAGAGAAATGAGGAACTGGATCATTCTGCATCAGACAGAAAGCGGGCGGAGGAAGCTCTGCGGGGGGACGAATTGCTCTGGCGTCTATCAATAGATAATATGATTGAGGCGTATGCACTCCATGAGGCGATCTTTGATGAGAACGGTCGAATGGTCGATTATCGCTTCCTTGAGTTCAATCCTGCGGCCCAGAAGATATCGAACATTGCCAGAGAAGAGATCGTCGGCAGGACTGCGATGGAACTCTATCCCCACATCGTGGAACGGGGCCTGATGGATCGCTACGCGGACGTTATGGCAACCGGAATACCTGCCGTCATTGAGGATTTCTACTACGCTGGGGATAGCTTGGACAAGGCGTTTGATATCTCATGTTTCCGCATCGACGGCCGACATTTCGCCTGTGTGTTCAATGACATCACCGAGCGCAAGCGGGCAGAAGAAGAAAGAGTAAAACTTCAAGACCAGTTGTTTCAGTCACAGAAGATGGAATCCGTCGGGCGACTGGCTGGTGGTGTCGCTCATGATTTCAACAACATGCTGGGAGTGATTCTCGGCCATGTGGAGCTGGCCATGGACCAGGTCGATCCGTTCCAGCCGCTCCATGCTGATCTCCGTGAAATCCATATAGCCTCAGAGCGTTCCGCCGACCTGACGCGCCAGCTCCTGGCCTTTGCCCGTAAGCAGACCGTTTCTCCCCAGGTTCTAGACATAAACGGGACCGTAGCAGGGATGGTCAAAATGTTGCTGCGTATCATCGGTGAGGATATCCATCTCAGCTGGTTGCCGTTTGCCGATGCGTGGCCGGTAAAGGTTGATCCGTTACAGATAGATCAGATTCTGGCAAACCTGTGTGTCAATGCCCGCGACGCGATCGCCGGGGTCGGTAAGATAACCATTGAGACGGGAAACATGACCTTCGACGAGGCCTATTGCGCCGATCACGCCGGTTTTGTTCCCGGGGAGTATGTCCTGCTCGCGGTGAGCGATAACGGCTGCGGCATGGACAAGGAAATATTTGGTAAGCTTTTCGAGCCGTTTTTTACGACCAAGGAACCGGGGAAAGGCACCGGTCTTGGCTTGGCCACGGTCTATGGCATCGTCAAGCAGAGCAACGGCTTCGTCAATGTATACAGTGAACCGGATCAAGGAACGACGTTCAAGATCTATCTGCCCCGTCACATAGGTAAAGCCGATCAGGGGCGAACGGAAATATTACCAGAGTCCGTCTCGATGGGGCAAGAGACGGTTATGGTGGTTGAGGACGAACCAGCCATTCTGAATCTAAGCAAACGTATTCTTCAGAAGCAGGGATATCAGGTTCTGGTTGCCGGTACGCCGGACGAGGCGATCCGCCTGGCCGAGGAGCGCATCGGCGAGATTCATCTCCTGATGACCGATATCATTATGCCTGAAATGAATGGCCGGGAACTGGCAAAAAGAATACTTTCTCTCCGTCCGAATCTGAAACGCTTGTTCATGTCGGGCTATACAGCCGACGTCATCGCACATCATGGCGTATTGGATGAGGGAGTGTATTTCATCCAGAAGCCATTCTCCAGAAAAGACTTGGCTGCCAAGGTGAGGGAAGCATTGGATAGTGAGTCGGATCTGGATAAAAAATAGATGGCGACATATGCTCCATTACATAATGATATTCAATAAGTTCGGGATAACCTGTTTATCGCTGATAATCTAATCATCCGTTGTCATAATCTAATTCATATTTCTTATTTTCATTCGGCTTTTCCCCATGGTAATAGCAATGTGATCTCTCATAATGAGAGCCTGCATTGCTATCTACACCCGACCAAGTCCGATACCAATATTGGATCAGGCGGCATCCGGTAATGTGTAGATATCACCCGCCAATAAGCATACAGTCAATCAACATTGCTTTAACCCATGCGCTATGTAAACATCTAAGCCAGCAATAAAGAGAAGATTCCTCCCTCAGCCATGAAACAAGAGAGATGATAAATATTTTAAACATATCTTAAAGAATAAAACCTGATGCTATAGGAGCCAATACAGTGCATAACATGCTGCTACTGTTGATTAAACTAGGAAACATAAGGCCTAAACGGACCATAGTCGGAATATCCCAGCTTAGGCCACATATGAAACAATTGACTCTCTATGGGATTGTCATCTTAATGATTGTCCTCCCGTTTGGGCTTCTTTTATTCCCGTTATATATCAAGTTCCTTGATAGACGAGAAATAAGAAGAATAAATACATAGTCTTATATATACGTATAAAGCTTCGGAGGTGTAAAATGCAAAGGAGTTTTCAAAAACAACCCCAGATTAAAATACTTCCCACCCTCGCTGATAATGGGAGGAGCAGATTGAGAGAGGTAGATATCGATGAGGTTATGAAAACGGTGCAGGGCGCCTTGCCACCGCACATTGGCGAGGATAATGATGTAACAGTAACGCTCGTGGAAAAAAACCTGAAGATTATGAAAGACATGGCCCTTATGAAGGAAGCCTTGAGTCATCTTGTCAGAAATGCAATACCCGGTTGCAACCAGTTCTCACTGACTCTCAATCGGGTCAATTTTGGAATTGAAGCGCTGCTCAAAAGCGACGA
Source organism: Syntrophales bacterium (assembly GCA_023231165.1). Taxonomy (GTDB): domain Bacteria; phylum Desulfobacterota; class Syntrophia; order Syntrophales; family UBA8958; genus UBA8958. Next base: position 3,392 of record JALNVY010000025.1, read on the forward strand.
AACTACCGTGGGGGCATTCACTTTTATTCCCCTTGCGGGCATAGGCACGTATATATGTGTTGATAAGCAGATACAGGAAAAAATATTTGAACCTTTCTTTACCATAACAACGGATGGTAATGGTCGAGGTCTGGCTCTGGCTTACCGCATTATCAAGCATTATCAAAGTACAGACACTAATATATATCTTCCCCTTACCAAGTTGGAAATAGTGAATATGATGTCACTGCCGGTAGCGTAAACTTTGGTTTGCAGCATCAATCCTCCCTCGCCAGGGGGCGAGGGAGGGGGCAGCTATCTATCAGACAATGATTGTTTACAGGAACGAGTGGGCGTCGTCGGGGAAGGCGCCGCTACGCACTTCATCGCAATAGGTCTTCACCGCTTCCCGGATGTGATCGTTCATCTTCGCGTATTTCTTGACGAATTTCGGTGTGAACCGCTCAAATAGTCCCAGCATGTCGTGGACGACCAGTACCTGGCCGTCGCAGTCGACGCCGGCGCCGATGCCGATGGTGGGGATCTGGAGGGAGGCGGTGATCTCCTTGGCCAGGCCTTTGGGGACGCATTCGAGGACAATGGCGAAGGCCCCCGCCTCTGCAAGAATTTTGGCGTCTTCAATGAGGCGTTGCCCCGCTTTATCCCCCTTGCCTTGGACCTTGTATCCCCCCAACTGGTGGACCGACTGGGGGGTCAGGCCGATATGGGCCATAACGGGAATCCCGGCGGCGGCGATGCGGCGGGTTACTTCGGCAACTTCTCTGCCCCCTTCGAGTTTTACGGCCTGGGCCCCCGCTTCCTGGAGAAATCGTCCGGCGTTGCGGACTCCTTCCTCAGGAGAGACCTGGTAGGACATAAAGGGCATATCGCCGATGACCATGGCCTGCTGGGTTCCCCGGGCGACGGCCTTGGTGTGATGGAGCATGTCTTCCATCGTGACGGGGAGGGTGCTGTCATAGCCGAGGACGACCATGCCGAGGGAATCCCCGACCAGGAAAATATCCACGCCCACGGAATCCATTGCTACTGCCGTCGGGTAGTCATAGGCGGTTAGCATGGTTATCTTTTCCCCTTTTTTCTTCATGTCCCGGATCTTGGCGGTAGTCACCCTGGTGATTTGTACCTGTGTGCTCATGATTTTCCTCCTTTAAGATGTTTTTTGATCATGGTTGCCTTTTCGTCCGTTAAACTTTGTTTTTTCAGTCCCAGTTCCGTCGTGACCAAGCCGAGGGCCTGGTAGGCGTGGAGAAATTCAGGCAGTTTATCCTGAAAGGCAAGGATATGCTTTTCTACCGTCCCGATATCTCCCCGGGCAATTGGTCCCGTTAAGGCCTGGACGGACCCCCGGGATTCAATGTTTTTCAAGGTCCCTCGGACCAGGGGCCAGAAGGCGCGGATGGCCTCCTTGCGGTTCAGTCCGAGGCTAAGATAGATCTCCTCGACCATATAGAGGAGCGTGGTCAAGTAATTTGAGGCGATGCAGGCGGCGGCGTGGTATAAGGGCTTGTCGGCGTCGGGGATGAAAAAAGGTATTCCTTCCAGAGCGAGGACAAAATCCACAGCCCACTCGCGGATTTCTGGGTCGGCGGTGATCCCGAAGGTGCTGCCGGGGATGTTTTGTATGGCTCCTTCTACATCGGCGAAAGACTGGATGGGATGAATACTGGCAATAAAGGCCCCGGCCTCCTTGGCGGCGCTTAAAAGTTCAAGGGAACCGGCGCCGCTGAAGTGGACGACCTTCTGCCCGGGCCGGATGGCTCCTGCAGCGGCAATTTCCCGACAGGCGATGGCAATGAGATCGTCGGTCGTGGCGATCAAAACGGCGTCCGCGTCGCCTGCTGCCTCGGCGTCTGTTTTGCACATCCGCCCGCCCGTGAAGGGATAGGCCTGCACGAGGGCTTCGGGAAACCTGTCGGCAATGGCGGCAATGGGATAACCGGCTTTTTTGAGGAGATATCCCATCGCTGTGCCCACTTTGCCCAAGCCGATGATACTGAGGCGGTCCTTTTTCTTTTTGTTCGTCATTTAACTTTCTATTCTGTCTGATTGATCCCCGATAATTGCCAGGGATTGTTTCCTACGGGGCGGACGACGGTCCAGTATTCTTCAAATTTGACGGGGTCGGTTTTACTTCCCGAGAGCAGTTCGCCACTTTCGGAGACGGTGTAATCGAGGAGATTGGCCAGGAAACGAACGGTAATGAAATCCTTACCCTGCTCCTGCCATGCCTCGGAGATCTCCACGGTGCGGACGGCGATGTTTTCAAGTTTGTTGAACTTTCCTTCCCGCTTCATCCTTTCTGCATCATCCTGCATGATGCGGTACATCTCATCCGTCATCAGGCTACGGCTGGGCGACATATCGCGATTTGCCCAAGCACCCTGGATCTTGAAGAAGATATCCATACAAAGATCGTTGAACTTGTCCTCGTTGAAGTTGGGGTCCATCTGTTTGATGTAACCGATGCCCTGGCGGCGATCATCTTCAACGGCATCCTGAGGAGTTGCATAGGATGGTTGGGCGTATCCGGGGGACACAGGTTTGGGACCGGATGCCTGGTAGTAAGCGGGAGACGCCGTCGTGGCTGCTGCATTCTGTTTGCGCCTCTTAATGAACCAGTAGATACCGTACAATAGGCCGCCGAGCAGAATAATCTCGAAAAGACCGATACCACCGCCGCCCATGCCGCCTTGACCACCGAAACCCAGGCTGCTGAAGAGCATCCCGCCCAGAAGACCACCGGCCATCCCGGCGCCGAGGGTTCGTAGAAAACCTCCCCTTTGAGCCTGTGGCGCTGCCGGCGCCGGACTCGTCAGATTTCGGGAAGGACTGGCCGGTTGACTTGCCGACGGACTGGAGGGACTATACGACGATCGCGACCCCCGGCTTCCGAAGGATCGGCTGCCGCCGACACGGGCATAGGCGTCGAGTTCCAGAACAAATACCGCCATAAACAGGGCAATAACTAAAATCACCCCACCTTTCATCCATGTACTTCTTTTCATCCTTGTTCTCCTTATTAAATTAAATTCTTTTTTTAGTTGCGTTGATTTGCTTGTCATTCAAGCCCGACTTTTATATACCAGTCAAGAACAATTTTGTGTGAGTCTTATAAACTATGATTAAAGTTGAGTTTTTGATATTCGACCTCGACGGCACCCTTGCCGCCTCGGGTCGGGATCTTGTCGCGGCGGTAAATTATACGCTGAAAGCCCTCGGACTTGCCGCCCTGGATCATAAACGCATCATCAGCTTCGTCGGCGATGGGGTGGAGGAACTAATCAAGCGTTCCCTCGGCGGGGAAAATCAGGAATCAAACGCCCAGGCTATGAAAATATTCCGGGAGTATTACGGGGATCACCTGCTGGATCAGACCGTTCTCTATCCCGGCGTCAGGGAATGCCTCGATTATTTCAGCGCCAAGCGGAAAGTCGTCATCACCAACAAACGCCAGGACTTTGCGGTCAGAATCGTTCATGGTCTCGGTATCGCCCCGTTCTTTGAAGATATTGTCGGCGGCGACGTCATGCCCTACAAGAAGCCGGACCCACGGCTTGTCGATCCTTACTTGAAGAGCTTTTGTATTCCTCGTGAACAGACGGTGATGATCGGGGATGGTCCCAACGATATCCTCCTTGCCAAAAACGCCGGGGTGTGGAGTTGTGCCTGCCTAAACGGTCTGGCGCCCCGGGATAACCTTTTGAAACTACAGCCGGATTATAGCTGTGAAAGCCTGCTGGAGATTAGGGAGCTTTTTAGCTGAGGTCATCCATGCTTGGCAAAGTAAAGAAGGTGATTGAAAAGTATCACATGATCCGGTCCGGCGGCCGGGTGCTGGTCGCCGTCTCCGGCGGGCCGGATTCTGTCGCCCTATTGGCGATCCTCCATAAACTTGCCCCGGAACTTGGCGTCAGCCTTGTTGTGGCCCACCTCAATCACGGTCTCCGGCCGGAAGCGGACGATGAAGAGCAGTTTGTGCGGGAGCTGTGCTTGTCGATGGAGCTGCAAATGGAATCTGCGCGGGCCGATATTCTTGAGCTGAGCCGATCACAGGGGAAATCCGTTGAAGATATGGCAAGAGAGGTCCGCTATTCATTTCTTGATCAGGCGGCGGACCGCGTCAATGCGGACCGTATCGCCCTGGGTCATCACCTCCATGATCAGGCGGAGACCGTGCTCATGAATCTGCTCCGGGGCAGCGGTCCGGAAGGGCTCAAAGGGATGACTCCGATACGGGATCGGTGCTACATCCGTCCGCTCCTTCACACCAGTCGCAGTGAGATTAGGGAGTTCCTGGCAGGAGAGAGCCTGTCCTTCGCGGTTGACCATTCTAATGAGGACCCGAAATATTTGCGGAATCGGATCCGCCATCAACTGCTGCCGCTTCTGGAGAGTCAATACAAAACCGGCATTGAAAGGACCCTGGCCAGGACGGCGGAAATCATCGGCCGTGAAGATGATTTCATGCAGGACCAGGTGCACCGGATCCTCTCGGGTTGGAAGATCTCAGACTCAAAAGATAGCGTATGTCTGGATATTTCGAAGCTGCGGGCATTGCATGAAGCCCTGGCGCGCCGCATCATCAAGGTTCTCCTGGAGCGATTTTCCCCGGATGAGAAGGGGGTGTTTTACTCCCATATTCAGGCGGTTCTCGATCTGGCATTTTTGGGGAAACCTTCCGGTCGTCTCCATCTTCCCTTTGCTGTCGAGGCAAAAAGGGACTACGGGCGTCTGCTCCTGTCCCGCCGGGAAAGGGGCGGGCAGGGCGTCAATTATTGTTATCCCGTCGCCGTGCCGGGGAGAATTAATGTCCCCGAAGCGAAGATGATTTTTGAATTCAGTGTGATCGACGCCGGTTATCAGGAAGTGATTAAATTAATAATGGAAAAAGAAGAGGTTATGCGAGAATGTGCGCCGGGAAGACAGAAAGCGGGTCAGGTTTATCTGGATTATGAGCGCTTAACCTTTCCCCTGAAAATCAGAAGCATCCAGCCCGGCGACCGGATGCGTCCCCTTGGCATGGAGGGGACAAAAAAGGTGAAGGCCATCTTTATCGATAAAAAGGTCTCCCGTGACGACAGACATCGTATCCCCCTGTTGGCTGGCGCCGACTGTATCCTGTGGATTGCCGGGTCATGCCTGAATGAATCGGTCCGGATCACCGCCGGGACCAGACGGGTCTTGAAGGTGATATATGATCAAGCCCCAGAGAAATCCATTGAAATCCGGGAAAGGTTATTGTAAGGGGAGGCATCGCCATTGAGGCGAATTTTATACTGAGGAGAGATCCTATTGAATCCACTACAAAAAAATATTGCCCTCTGGTTGGTAATCAGCCTGGTATTTGTCATGCTGTACCATCTGTTTACTCAGCCGAAAGGACAACAGGAAAGCGTTATTTATAGCGATTTTGTTGCTTATGTTGACAAGGGGCAGGTAAAAGAAGTTACCATTCAGGGCGAAAACGTCACCGGCAAGCTTGCCGATAACAAAAGCTTCAAAACCTTCATGCCGAAAGACACCAACCTGATCGGCACTCTCAAGGAAAAGAATGTGCGGATTTCCGCGAAACCTGTCGAAGATTCCCCCTGGTATATGACCATTCTGATCTCCTGGTTTCCGATGCTGCTGCTGATCGGCGTCTGGATATTTTTCATGCGCCAGATGCAGGGCGGCGGCGGTAAGGCCATGGCCTTTGGGAAGAGCCGGGCCCGCCTCATGACCGACAAGACAAACAAGGTCACCTTTGAAGATGTAGCGGGGATCGACGAAGCCAAAGCGGAACTACAGGAAGTAATTGATTTTTTGCGTGATCCCAAGAAGTTTTCCCGTCTTGGCGGTCGCATTCCCAAGGGGTTATTGCTGGTTGGGGCGCCAGGAACAGGGAAGACCCTGCTGGCCCGTGCGATTGCCGGGGAAGCGGATGTTCCTTTTCTGTCGATCAGCGGTTCCGATTTTGTCGAGATGTTTGTGGGCGTCGGGGCCTCCCGCGTCCGGGATCTCTTTACCCAGGCCAAGAAACACGCTCCCTGCATTATCTTTATTGACGAGATCGATGCGGTCGGGCGGCAACGTGGCGCCGGTCTCGGCGGCGGCCATGACGAACGGGAGCAGACCCTCAATCAGCTCCTTGTGGAGATGGATGGTTTCGAATCCAACGAGGGTGTTATTCTGGTCTCGGCTACCAACCGGCCCGATGTTCTCGATCCGGCTCTGCTCAGACCAGGGCGCTTTGATCGTCAGGTTGTGGTGCCCTTGCCGGACGTCAAGGGCAGGGAAAAGATTTTCGACGTCCATGCCCGGAAGGTTCCTCTCGACGGTGATGTTAATTTTCAGGTGATTGCCCGGGGGACGCCCGGTTTCTCCGGAGCGGATATCGAGAACATTATCAACGAAGCGGCCCTTTACGCGGCGCGTATGAATAAAGACAAAGTGGGCATGGCTGATTTTGAATTCGCCAAGGACAAGATCCTTATGGGAGCGGAACGCAAGAGCATGGTGATCAGCGACGAGGAAAAGCGCAACACGGCCTTTCACGAAGCCGGTCACACCCTGGTCGCGAGACTCATGCCCGGGACGGACCCCATTCACAAGGTGACGATCATTCCCCGGGGGCGAGCCCTTGGCCTGACCCAGCAGTTGCCCATTGATGAAAAACATACTTATCCGCGGACTTTCCTCCTTAACAACATTGTCATTCTCTTAGGTGGCCGGGCGGCGGAGGAAATCATTCTGAAGGAATTCACGACGGGGGCGGGCAATGACATCGAACGGGCCACCGCTTTGGCGCGCAAAATGGTTTGTGAATGGGGAATGAGCGAAACGATGGGGCCCTTGAGCTATGGCAAGAAGGAAGAGGCTATATTTCTGGGCCGGGAATTTGCGACCCACAAGGATTACAGCGAAGATACGGCCCGGAAGATCGACGTTGAGGTTTCCCGGATCGTATCGGATGGATATGAGAAGGCGAAGAGTCTGTTGACTGAACATATCGACATCCTCAATCGTCTTGCCGAGGAACTGCTGGAGAAGGAGGTCCTTAATACGGCCGAAATCGATGAAATTATCGGTCTGACAACGGTAACTGAGGCCAAGCCAGAAATAACTGATCCTGCTGAAATAAAGGAAATTGTCGTCCTGACAGCAACTGAGATCAAGCCGGAAGACACTACGGCCTGATCGGGATGGGGTATGTGGTTCTTAAGAGACCTACAGATCGATTCTCCTTCCGCAGCCCTTGCCGTCCTGGATAAAATCAAGGTTGACGCCTGCGGGATCGAGGCGATGCTGCCCAAGATGCGACACCTCAACATCCGGATGGAGAGGGTGTCGTGCCGGGCTGCCAACATCATCAAACAGGAAATGCTAGCCGTAGGAGGAGATGCTGCCGTTGCCAGGGGGACCGTGGCCTGTAGTATTCCCGCTACGGACGTGATCCTCATGGGGACACAAAAACAACTGAGACGATTTGCCGAAAAAATTACCCGTCAGCCTTTCGGATTGTCCCTGCTGGCGTTATCAGTGGCGAGGTTCCTTGAAAACATCGATAAACAATCCCATGTCCTGAAGACCGCCCGGCGAGATATAACGTTGGGGGAAAGAACTCTCATTATGGGCATTGTCAATGTGACCCCTGATTCATTTTCAGATGGCGGTCGCTATCTGGCCACGGATAAGGCAATTACCCATGCCCTGCGACTTGTAGATGACGGCGCCGATATCCTTGATTTTGGCGGAGAATCATCGCGGCCCGGCGCCTTGCCGGTATCTCCTGAGGAAGAATTGGCAAGGATTGTACCGGTGATTGAAGCTGTTGCCATGCAGGTTGATACGCCCCTTTCCATAGATACGACCAAGGCCGCTGTCGCCCGGGCAGCACTCGATGCGGGTGCCGAAATTGTCAATGACATCAGTTCCATGAGCTTTGACGAGCAAATGCCGGCGGTTGTAGCCGGGACCGGTGCCGCGGTTGTGCTCATGCACATGCGCAGGACCCCCATGGATATGCAGACAGGGGATCTGACCTATGCATCCCTATGGGGGGAAATTCTCTGTTTTCTTGAGGAGAGGATTGTCGTCGCTCAAAAGGAGGGCATCGAGGAGCGGCAGATTGTGGTTGATCCCGGTCTGGGATTTGGCAAGTCCGCCAAAGATAACTTTAAAATTCTACGGGATTTGCATGAATGCCGGGTCTTGGGCGTCCCCGTTCTCGTTGGCCCGTCACGCAAAGCTTTCATCGGCCGGCTCACTGGTGGAGCGCCGGAAGAGCGTGTCGAGGGAACGGCAGCGGCAGTTACGGCGGCGATTTTAAACGGAGCGCATCTTGTCCGGGTCCATGATGTGGGAGCCATGAAAAAGGTGGCGGCGGTTGCCGACGCCATCAATGGGAAGGGCTGATGATCTCCGGTATGGGCGTTGATCTGGTGGAGATTGATCGTATTGACAAAATGATCGAGCGATGGGGGGACAGGTTTGTCCAGAAGGTATTTGCCGATGAAGAAATCAGCTATTGCAGGAAACATGTACTTCCTGCCATGCATTATGCCGCCAGGTTCGCCGCCAAGGAGGCCTGTTTGAAGGCGCTCGGGATCGGTTTGGGCATGGGTGTCGGTTTGAAGGAGATCTGGGTGTCCCGGAGCGACAAGGGAGTTCCTTCCCTGATCTTTGCGGATAAAGCCCGTATATTAACGGAAAAACAGGCAATTAAAGGCGCCCATCTCAGTCTGACGCACACACGGCGTCATGCCATGGCCATGGTCGTACTGGAAAAATAATCGGTTGCTTATGCAGATAAAGGTTCAATCCGACAGCAGTGAAGATACCTTTCGGATCGGAGCGATAATCGGGGCCAGAGCGGGGAAGGGCGACATCATTGCCCTCATCGGTGATCTTGGCACAGGGAAGACGTGCTTGGCCCAGGGTATTGCCACCGGCTTGGAAGTGCCCGCAGCTTATCCGATCACGAGTCCGACTTTCACCCTGATCAATGAATACCCCGGACGATTTGTTCTTTACCATTTTGACATCTACCGTCTGGAGGGATCGAAAGATCTCGAGGACATGGGTTATGAGGACTATTTTTACGGGGATGGCGTAGTGGTCATCGAATGGGCGGAAAGAATCAGAGATATTCTGCCGGAAGGGGTTTTATTCATAAACCTTAAATATCTAAATGAACATAAACGGGAATTGATCATGACTGGAAAAGAGGAAACAATTAATATCATCAAAAACCTTTTGATAAAGGGAGGATTCTGACAAATGGGTCTTGTGGTACAGAAATACGGTGGGACGTCCGTGGCAGATCTGGAGCGGATCGGGAATGTCGCCCGACGGGTCATCAAAGAAAAAGAAGCAGGCAATGACGTGGTCGTTGTCCTTTCGGCCATGGCCGGTGAGACGGACCGTCTCATCAATCTAGCCCAACAGGCGGCGGCGGACCCCGATCCCCGGGAATACGACGCCCTGATTTCCACGGGGGAACAGGTAACCGTGACCCTCTTAGCCATGGTACTCAACCGCCTGGGTTATCGAGCCCGTTCTTTTCTCGGGCACCAGGTAAAAATCAATACGGACCAGGCTTTTAAGAAGGCGCGCATTGTCAAGATCGACACGAGGAAGATCCGGGAAGAGCTGAAAAAGGGGTCCATTATTGTGGTGGCGGGGTTTCAGGGCGTCGATGAAGAAAATAATATTACGACCTTAGGCCGGGGCGGCTCCGATACCAGCGCCGTTGCCCTTGCGGCGGCCCTGAAAGCGGACGTCTGCGAAATCTATACGGATGTGGATGGAGTCTATACGACGGACCCGAATATATATGACAAAGCACGACGGCTTGATAGAATATCGTATGATGAAATGCTGGAGATGGCAAGGGCAGGGGCCAAGGTGCTGCAGCCCCGGTCCGTGGAAATGGCGAAAAAATTCGATGTCCCTGTTTACGTCAAATCTTCTTTTTCAGACGCAGGCGGGACTCTGGTGACAAAGGAGGATAAGGATATGGAAAGAGAAGTGGTGTCCGGCGTAACCTATGACCGGGATCAGGCAAAAATTACCGTCGTCAATGTACCGGACAGGCCGGGGATTGCCGCGCGCCTGTTTACGCCCCTTGCGGAACATAACATCATGGTGGACATGATTATTCAGAATGCCAGCGTCGATAGCTTGACGGATCTGACCTTTACTGTTTCCCGAAAGGATGTGAAGCAGGCCTCGGTCCTCGTTCAGGAAGCGGCAAAAGATATCGGCGCCGCCCGGGTGGAGATCGATGACAGTGTGGCCAAGATTTCCATCATTGGTGTAGGAATGATCAGCCACTCCGGGGTTGCCGCCAAGATGTTCACGACCCTGGCCAAGGAAGGCATCAATATCGAGATGATCAGCACTTCGGAAATAAAGATTTCCTGCGTCGTGAAGGCAAAATACACGGAGTTGGCGGTGATGGTCCTTCATGACGCCTTTGAACTGGAAAAGCAGAAATCCTGATCGATGACCCTGAAAGAAAGGCAGATCAATGGCTTGATGCTTTTCCTTGCTCTTGCCGTGGTAATGTATGCGGCGGGATCTGCCTGGTTTCGGAATCGCCCTCCGGATGTGAACCTGCCCTGGGGAAACATCCGGAGCGGCCCCGTCGTCATAGAAATAACGGGGGAAACCGGTCCCTCCGGCGTCTATTATCTTCCTGAAAGGACAACCTTCCTGCAGTTTCTGAACATGGCCGGGGTCGAATATTCAAACCCGATCGGTCCCAATCTTTTCCACCCGCTGAAAACCGGTACAACCATGCGGATACATGACAGCGGCCAAGTTACGCAGGAAAAGATGAAGTCGGCGACACGCCTAGCCTTGAATATGCCGATCGATATCAATCAGGCCACCTTTGAAGACCTACTTCTGATTCCTGGTATTGGTGAAAGCACAGCCCGGCAGATTCTTGATCTTCGCCAGTCGTCAGGCGGTAGAATAAGTGATTTGGAAAGCCTGATGGACATCAAGGGGATCAAGGAAAAACGATTTGAGCAGCTGAAAGGGTATTTTTATATTGGATAAATTACTGTTGGCGATACTGGTGATACTGGCTGAGGACTCTCTGAACATAGTTCTGAGTCTCCCGGTAAGGGGGAATACCGCGATGTTTAATAACGGCGTTCTCGCCTGCGTTGTAAGCCGCCAGGGCCAGGGAGAGATCGTTTTTGAATAATGCAATCAAATATCGTAGATATTTGACGCCCCCTTCGACATTGTTATCCGGTTGAAAGGAATCCGGAACCTGGAGGGCATAGGCAGTTGAAGGCATGAGCTGCATCAGGCCCCGGGCTCCTTTCGGCGACACGGCCCGATGGTTGAAGTTAGACTCGGTCTTGATAACGGCCTTTACCAGGGCGGGGTCAACATTATACTTCTCCGCGGTTCGATTTATAATGTGATCATATTTTGCCACATCGTTCGCCTTTATATTGAACAATATCCTTTTTTCCCGGTAAACCAGCACATAATTTACTTGTGGGTTGGTGGTAATATTGGTGAGATGAATTGTCCCGTTTTTGTCGACATATTTATAGATATCGGCATGAGAAGGAAAGGGATTCATAAACAACAGCAGCGCGAGCAGGCTGATGATCCCGATAAGGTTATTTCGGAAAAGTTCTTTTACTGGTAACATGGGTGCCATAATATGGGACTATGGGGCAGGATTGCAAGACTTTTTTTGGCACCTTTTTTCATGGCGATGGGTTTTGTTTAACTTGACAGGTATTGCGCATGATGGTAGAAGATCACCTCGTTTTAGATAAGGGTCGGGGCGTAGCGCAGCTTGGTAGCGTATCTGAATGGGGTTCAGAGGGTCGGAGGTTCAAATCCTCTCGCCCCGACCAATAAAATCACGGGGTTAGCGAGTTATCGCTAACCCCTTTTTGTTTGCCCGGCGATTCTCTTCCCATCCTCTCACCACTTTACAAAAATACCCCCCTTCCACCCTCGGCCTGACAGGTACATCCCTGTAGATGATGAAGGCCAGCATGATTATAAGAATTCTCTATCCAGTTTCTATGCGGCGCATAGGCTGCCAGGCAAAATTATGTTTGATAAAGTGCGGGATCTGGTATATTTCGATATCAGAAAGCGTTCCGAACGATGAAACGAACTATGGTAGCATTTAGCAGACGGAACATCGGCATATAACGATGGGAGTGCCCAACACTCATTTGAAGGAGGAATTGTGAGAGGTTTCAGGATAGTAAGTCTTGTGGCACCATGCTTTTTGTTGTTGCTCATGGCGATACCCGGCCATGCAGCCGAGAAAATCAAGCCCTATCCCCATTACTGGATAAGTGTTGCCACAATCAATCAGAGTATCCCCGGGATGTCGAAGCAGATGTCCGGCATGGCCGCTTTGTTGGGCGGAAAAATGGGTTTTGGACCGCGTCGCGAGTTGCTCCTGCAGGTCGAATCACCGCAGGCGGCGGCCGACAAGCCTCAGGCATCTCACGTGATTCCTCCCGGCCAGAATATGGGAGTGTCACTGCCTCTGGTGACGCCACAGGTGGAAAAGCGTGAATCTATGCCAAGTGAGAGGGAAAAACCGGAGAAGTTTGAAAAACCGAAGGTTCGTATGCTGATTTACTGGGGTTGTGGTGAGACCGTGGGCAAAGGCCAGCCCAAGGTGATTGACACTGCTAAGATGAGCCCTGCTGATTTTGGCAAGGCCTTTGCCGGCAGATCACCGGCGCGCCAGGTTCCGCCCTCTGCCCATAAAGACTGGATATATGGAGAATGGCCCAATAGCGAAGAACGGACTGATGTTCCCAAGGACAGTTCGCTGGTTGGGAGCCATCTTGTTAAAGGAAATTATCTGCCGGACATTTCGTTTGTGCTGGATAAGAAACGTGAATTCATGGAACCGGTGGAGTTTTTACCGATCCAGGCGACTCAGTCCGGTGCCATGAAGGTGGTATGGCAGCCTATTCCCACGGCAATCGGATATTTTGCCGCCGCCATGGGGCATGACCAGCAATCCGGTGACTCAATCTTCTGGTCTGCCAGTGAGGTACCCGAGATCGGTTTTGCGCTGCAGGATTATCTGACACCCGGTGATGTGAATCGTTTTATAAAGGAAAAGGTGGTGATGGACGCCTCCCGCACAACCTGTACCGTACCTCCCATCTTCAAAGGTGCGCAGGGGGCCATGTTACAGTTCATCGCCTATGGCGAAGAGTTGGATCTGATTTATCCGCCCAAGCCGAAGGATCCCAGGCAGTCGTGGAACCCCAAGTGGTCGGTCAAGGTTCGTCTCAAATCAACCGGCATGACCACATTGATGGCAAGTGATGATAGTAGCAAAAAAGATACGTCCTCACCAAAAAGCAGACAAAAATCCATGCCTCAGAGTGAAGATCCAAACGGTTCCCGAACTGCGGACGAAGACTCGGGTTCCGGTTCTGTAAAATCCAAAGATGGAGTGAAAGATCGTCTGCGAGGTATATTTGGCTTCTGAATATATGCCAGTATGAAACGATAAAACATCAAGAGGCTATTTCTTGACAGGGATAGCCTCTTGATGTTTGTTTTTCCCGCTTACCGCCTGATCCCCCAGCAGTTCCGCATTATCTAAAACTTGTATCATTTGGC
>JALNVY010000026.1 GCA_023231165.1 Syntrophales bacterium
AAGGCCCTGCTCATCACGCGGGGGGAAGAGGGGATGAGCCTTTTCGAGCGGGATGGGTCGATCCGCCATACGGAATTCTCCTCAGAGGCACGCGAGGTTTTTGACGTCACCGGCGCCGGCGATACCGCCATTGGTGTTTTCGCGCTGTCCATGGCCTCGGGAGCGACTTTCCGGGAGGCGGCGTTTATCGCCAACCGGGCGGCGGGCATCGCCGTCGGGAAAGTAGGAACAGCCACGGTGACACGGAAGGAACTGAAAAGGACCCTATGAGCTGTCCCCGCATAGCGGCGCCGGTAAATCTGGTCATGAGCCTTATCGCGACAGACCGGGAGAAAATCTGTCATGTGCTCGCAATCCTGATGGATCGCTTCGGGGAGACGGATTATCTAAGTCCCTATCTGCCTTTCGACTATACAAGTTATTATGAGAAGGAGATGGGCCATACTCTGGTTCGCAGGTTTGTCTCCTTTGGGCGGCATGTGCCCCCGGAGACGCTGCCGGACGTCAAAAACTGGACCAACGACCTGGAGAAACGATTTTCCGAGGGGGAATTGCGGCAAGTCAATATTGATCCGGGCTATATTGCCGCGGCGCATCTGATCCTGGCGACGGGGAAAGGATATACCCACCGGCCCTATCTTCGGGACGGAATTTATGCGGATTTAACGATGATGTACTGCGACGGGTCTTTTCAATCTCTTCCCTGGTCATATCCCGACTACGCTGCCGCAGGGGCCGTCGATATGCTCAATACCCTCAGGAAGAAATACCTCTGGCAGTTGAAAAAAATCAGGAAGGAAACATAATGATCAAAAGTATGACCGGTTTCGGCCGGGTAGAAGCGGTTTCCGCCGACAAAAGAATTCAGGTGGAAATGAAATCCCTCAACCATCGTTATCTGGAAATTTTCCTGCGCATGCCGGCAACGATCTCATTCCTGGAGACGGAAATCAAGAAGAAGATCGGAGAGCGCTTCTCCCGGGGGAAGATCGAAGTCTCCATCCGTATTGACAATGAAGGTAATCAGGATGGGACGCAAACGCTGATGTTGAATCTACCCCTGGTCCGTCAGTATTACTCCCTCCTCAGCCAAATCAAGGACGAGCTTAATCTTCCCGACGAGGTGACCCTGAATATGATGTCCGGATTCAGGGACTTGTATGTGCCGAAGGAAGTGGAGGAGGACTTAGACTGTCTCTGGAAGGGGCTGGAGGGGATTCTTGCCGAGGCGATGGATAAATTGACGGACATGAGAATAACGGAAGGCGAGGCCCTCGGCAGGGACCTCGCTTGCCGTATGGATAAAATTCAGCAGCTTCTGCGGATAATTGCCATGCGGGCGCCGGAAGTAGTTGTCGAATATCGTCAGCGTCTTAGTGATCGGGTCAAAGAGTTGACCCAGAGCATTATCGTTGACGAGGCCCGCATTCATCAGGAGGTGGCAATCCTGGCCGAGAAAAGTGATATCACCGAAGAGGTGGTCCGACTGGAAAGCCATATCGGTCAGTTCATGGAACTTCTGGAAGGCGAAGAAGCCATTGGCCGCAAGGTAGATTTCCTCATCCAGGAGATGAATCGGGAAGTCAATACCATCGGGTCCAAGAGTGGAGACGCGGAAACCGCCCGTCAGGTAATTGAGATCAAGAGTGAACTGGCAAAGGTGAGGGAACAGATCCAGAATGTCGAATAATGCTGTTGTCATAATAATTTCGGCGCCCTCCGGGACCGGCAAGACGTCTATCTGTAGATCTATATTCAGGCAGTTCCCGGATATCAGATTTTCCGTCTCCTATACAACTAGACCTCGGCGTTCGGGAGAGGTTGATGGCCGGGATTATCATTTTGTCACCGAGGATGTGTTCAGAGAAAAGGTGCAAAATGGAGAATTTGCAGAATGGGCTGAAAATTATGGCCATCTCTATGGGACATCACTGCAGGTGGTTGAGGAAATTAGGTCCCGGGGGGAGGATCTGATCCTAGATGTCGAACCCCGAGGAGCCAGGGCGCTAAAGGAATTATATCCTGACGGTGTCTATGTTTTTATACTGCCCCCAGATCTCGAAGAGCTGAAAAAGCGTTTGCAAAAACGCGGGGCTGAAGATGATGAGATGCGAAAAAGACGCTTTCAAAAAGCAAGAGATGAAATCAGGGAAGTTTTCTGGTATGATTATATCATCGTCAATGACCGTTTGGAGAGCGCGGTTGAGAGACTGCGGGCTATCTATCTGGCGGAAAAGTGTAGAAGAGAGCGGCAACGTCATGTCATTGATGGTTTTATTAAGGAAACATAATTATTATCTGTAGTTTATAAATGGAGGTTCAAAATCTATATGGCTAGAATTACTGTTGAAGACTCTCTGCGAGAAGCAAAAAACCGTTTTGCCCTGGTGCAACTCACATCCCAGCGGGCCCTACAGCTCATCAAGGGATCAAAACCCCAGGTCCTGGGTGAAGTCCGTAACAATAGGGAGATTGTCATGGCGCTTAGAGAGATAGCTGCGGGCAAGGTTGTTTATGCCCATCCGGAGAACCTGATATATACGAAGGACAATTTTCTCCCGATTCTCGATCACACCGAGTTTATTGATGATGATGAATACACGGAATGATCGTCCTCAAGATCGTCTGATTTTTGCGCTGGATATCGGCAAAGGCGGGATGGAAGAGGTCCTGTCGTGGGTTGACGTTCTGCATGGGCATGTCGGTCTCTTTAAAGTCGGCAAGGAAGCTTTTACGATTTATGGCCCGGCGCTCATCGATAAGATCCATGAACGAGGGGCACGTGTCTTTCTCGACTTGAAATATCATGATATCCCCAATACCGTAGCGAGAGCTGCGGAAGGGGCTGTCGGCCTGGGGGTGGCCATGTTCAACATCCATGCCGCCGGGGGACGCAGCATGATGGTCGCGGCGGTGGCCGCCGCAAATCAGGCAGTGGAACGTCTACATGTGCCAGCGCCCCTCCTTGTTGCCGTGACAGTACTGACAAGCCTTAGCGATGAGGATTTGCGGAAAATAGGATTTCATTTGACAACGATGGAAGCGGTGCTGAATTTTGCCCGCATGGCCCAGGATGCCGGCTTGGCGGGGGTGGTGGCTTCCCCCCGGGAGACCGAGATTATCCGGAAAGTCTGTGGAGATGATTTTGTGATTGTTACCCCCGGTATCAGGGGTGGCGGCGCTGTTACCGGGGACGATCAGAAAAGGACACTGTCCCCTGAAGAAGCCATCGCAGCGGGAGCAGATTATCTTGTGGTCGGCAGGCCCATACGCATGGCGACAAATCCGGCCTCCGAGGCGGATCGGATCGTGGAAGCCATTGCCAGAGGATTGCGGACAAGAGGCTCATTTTGAATAACTTGAGATCCTTGCACAACTGTAGAATAATGGTTCGCAAGCGGGGAGTCAAATGTTTTTCGCCGTTCCGAGATTGAATTTAAAATCCTGTAGTTAATCACAATTATATGCCAACTAACCAGAAGCGAAAAAGATTTTTGAGCCGCTGCGAAGCCATTTTTCAGAGGTCTCAACATGAAGTCTCAGCCGTGACGATAATGCAACGGTGATGCGGATGAAGAGCGCTTCGGCTATCAAGAACAAATCATCCCATCTGATTTACGGTATAAATCCCCTCTGGGAAGCCATTAAAAGCAACCCTCTGGAAATATTAAGAATTACTGTCACTTCCGGTAGAAAGGGCGAACAGGTCCTTAAAATTCTGGAAGTGGCCTCCCGTTTTTCTGTGCCCGTTGTGGAGGTCGAGCGGGCGACTCTGGATAGATTGACCGATTCAGGGGTGCATCAGGGGATCGCCGGCACGATCCGCCCTTATGCTTACGTTGATCTGGAGGAGATGCTTCAAAATGCTCAAGAAACTATTAAGGGCCAAATAGTCGTCATCCTTGACAGTATTACCGACCCCCAGAACCTCGGGGCTATTATTCGTACCGCCCACTGTTTTGGAGCTGCCGGGGTAATCATTCCACAGGACCGCTCCGCTTCCGTGACACCGACAGTTGTCAAGGCGTCGGCCGGGGCGGTGCATCATTTGCGGGTGACAATGGTTGCCAATTTGTCCCGGACCCTCGATACCTTGAAGGAAAAGGGTTTCTGGATCTATGGGGCGGACTCCGGGGCAGGGCTGGATCCGCGTTCGGTGCCCTTTTCCGGAAAGATTGCCCTGGTCATGGGCAGTGAGGGCCAGGGGCTCAGGGACCTGATCCGCAAAAAATGTGATTTCCTTTTATCAGTTCCCATGGTAGGAAAGATAGGCTCTCTTAATGTCTCGGTGGCGACGGGAATTGTCATGCATGAAATGTTTCGTGGGCTGATGAATCCTCGGGAAACTGAAGAATGATCTGTTGGCGACGGCGAATTCTATGAATGCCAGATAGGAGATCATATGCCGGTATTTATCTGGGAAGCAACGACCAGAAGAGGCGAAATAAAAAAGGGCGAATTGGATGCCGCCGATGAGGCAAACGCCCGAGGCATGCTGCGCCGGCAGGGTTATCGGTCCATAAATATCAAGGCCAAGCCCAAAGGCCTTGAAGAATACCTGCCCTTTCTGAAGAAGAAGATAAGCGAAAAAAATGTCGTGGTCTTTGCCCGTATCTTTGCGACCATGATCAATGCCGGTCTCCCGCTGATTCAATGTCTGGAACTTCTAGCGCAGCAGGAACAGAACAAGACCTTTGCCAAGGTCATTGCCACGATCAAGGAGGATATCGAAGGAGGGTCCACCCTGTCGGATGCCCTGAAAAAATATCCCAAGATCTTCGATAACCTGTTTGTAAATCTGGTGGCGGCGGGAGAAAGCGGCGGTATCCTCGATGTTATTCTGCAACGCCTTTCAAGTTATATGGAAAAGGCGATGAAGCTGAAATCCAAGGTAAAGGGGGCTATGACTTACCCGGCAAGCGTGCTGGTTATTTCCATTGCTGTTGTCGCCCTCCTGCTTCTCAAGGTCATACCCGTTTTTCAGAAGATGTTTGAAGGGATGGGGGGAGAGCTGCCCGGCCCCACCCAGTTTCTCGTCGATGCCAGCGCCTTTACCCAGAAGTATTTCCTCGTGATGTTCGGCGCCGTCGGATTGGCATTTTTTGTCTTCAATCGGTTTGTGGCCACCGAGCATGGCCGCTATCTGTTCGACAAGGCGGTGCTGAAAGCCCCTGTCTTTGGCGATCTGCTGAAAAAGGTTGCCGTCGCCAAATTTACGCGTACCATGTCCACCATGATGTCCAGTGGGGTTCCTATCCTGGAGGGCTTGGCCATTGTCAGTAAGACGGCGGGAAATGTTATCATCGAGAAGGCCCTCATGGAAGTCCGGAGAAGTATCGCTGAGGGAAAGACCATCGCCGAACCCCTGGCGGAAACGGATATTTTTCCGGCGATGGTGGTGCAGATGATCGCCGTCGGAGAGGCTACGGGGGCACTGGATACCATGCTTGCCAAGATTGCCGATTTTTATGATGATGAAGTGGATACGGCTGTGGACGCCATGACGGCGCTCCTTGAACCTTTTATGATGGTCTTTCTGGGCGGTGTAGTCGGCGGCATGATCATCGCCATGTACCTGCCCATTTTCAAAATGGCGTCGGTGGTGGGGGGCTGATCAAAATAAATGGTCGGGATGGCGCGATTTGAACGCGCGACTCCTGCGTCCCGAACGCAGTGCCCTACCAAGCTGGGCCACATCCCGACGGAGTGATCAAATATAGAATTACTTGGGAAAAGTCCAATATTATTTTTAATGGATTTGCAAAAACCCATTTTTTTCTTTTTTATGGAGATGATGCGTGATTATTTATGATCTGCGCTGTGATCATGGACACAAATTTGAGGGCTGGTTTCAGGACCGACAGGCCTTTGAAACGCAGCGGGCCGGTAAATTGATTACCTGTCCCGTGTGCGGAAACATGGAGACGAAAATTGTTCCCGCGTCCGTGGCGCTGCTGGGAAAGGATAAGGGCCCGGTAACAAAACGTAACGATGTGGAAATCTCCCCCCTGAAATATTTGGAACAGTTGCATCAGCAGATCGATAAATATTTTGACGATGTTGGCGAACAGTTTGCTGAAGTTGCCATCAGGATCCATCGCGGGGAGGAAGATCAACGCAACATCCGTGGCGTCACGACGGAAAGGGAGGAGGAGACCCTGCGCGAGGAAGGGGTGCCCTTTGTCAAAATTCCCGTCCCAAAATTTGACACTTGACAGCGTTGCGAAAAGTCTCCCAAGCGGTCAAAATTAACCAAGGTGAATTCTATATATGAAATCCTCCTGCGCCAGTAGTATTCTTGAAACAATCGGCAATACGCCTCTGGTGGAGATCTGCCGCCTCCACAGCAGTCCGTCCGTCAAGATCTTTGCCAAGATGGAGTGTTTCAATCCCGGGGGTTCTATCAAGGACCGGGCGGCCCTGGCTATGATCAGCGGAGCCGAAAAACGGGGGGAACTTACCAGGGATAAGATTATCCTGGAAGCGACCAGCGGCAATACCGGCATCGGCCTAGCCCTGGTGGCTGCCGCCAGGGGGTACCGGCTTTGTCTTACTATGTCGGAGGCGGCCAGCGAAGAAAGAAAGAAAATTCTGAAGGCCATGGGCGCCGAATTGTTCTTTACCCCGGCCAATCTTGGCACCGATGGGGCCATAGAGATGGCCTATCACATGATGCGGGAGGATCCGGATAAATACTTCGGAACGGATCAGTTCAACAACCCCGACAACATCCTGGCCCACTACGAAGGTACGGCGGAGGAAATATGGCAGCAGACCGCCGGCAAGGTGGCCATGGTGGTGGCTGCCCTGGGGACGACGGGAACGGCCATGGGCATATCCCGGCGCCTCAAGGAATACAACCCAGCCGTCAAGATCATCGGCGTCGAGCCCTATCTCCAGCACAAGATCCAGGGTCTCAAGAATATGAAGGAATCTTACCGGCCCGGGATCTTTGACAAAAATTTCCTCGATGAAAAGGTCAACATCCTTGACGAGGACGCCTTTGAAATGTCCCGGCGCCTTGCCCGGGAAGAGGGCTTGCTTGTGGGAATGAGTTCCGGTGCGGCCATGCACGTCGCCCTCCAGAAGGCCAAAGACATGGACAAAGGGACCATCGTGGTCATCTTTCCGGACAGCGGCGAACGGTATCTCAGCACGGACCTGTTTGCGGACCGGCGGGAGACGACGCTTCGCCTCTACAATACCCTGAGCCGGCAGAAGGACTCCTTCAAGCCCCTACGCCCCGAAGAGGTCCGTGTTTATTCCTGTGGGCCCACCGTCCATGACGTGCCCCATATTGGCAGCTACCGGAGGTTTGTCGTATCCGACCTCTTGCGGAGGTACCTAGAATACAGGGGCTATACAGTCAAGCATGTGACCAATATCGTTGATCTGGCAGATCGGTCTATTCGGGGCGCGGAGCGGACCAACACGGATCTGGCCACGTACACGAACCGATGCACGGAGGCATTTCTCAGGGATATCGATAAGTTATGTATCAGGCGGGATGAGGTATATCCCAAGGCAAGTGAGCATGTAGAGGATATGATCAGAATGGTCGAGAAACTGGTAGGTAAAGGATACGCCTATGAAAAGCTGCGTTCCGTCTATTTTGACATTTCGAAGTTTAATGATTACGGGAAACTTTCCAACGTCGACCTCAGCAAGGTTAAGCACGGACGAACTATTGATCTGGATGATTACGAAAAGGATAGCCCCGTGGACTTTACCCTGCTGAAACGCTCTACCCTCAGCGAGTTGAAGAAGGGCGTGTATTTCAAGACCCGCTGGGGGAGCGTCCGGCCAAGCTGGCATCTTGAATGCGCCGCCATCTCCATGAAATACCTGGGAGAGGCCTTTGATATTCATGTCAGCGGCGCCGATATTACCTTTCCGCACTGTGAAAATGTCCTGGCCATCGGCAAGGCGGCGACGGGAAAGGGGATGGCCAACTATTGGCTCAGTACGGAGTTGGTAATGATCGACGGTAAGAAAATGTCCCGCTCCTTGGGCAATGTTCTGACGATGGAAGAACTGGAAAATAGAGGCTACCAGGGACGGGAAGTCCGTTTTTTCCTGCTGGGTTCCCACTACCGTAAACCCCTGAATTTTTCCTGGGGAGCTATGGAAACGGCCAAAAATACGGTCAGGAAGCTGAATCATTTCATCCAGCGCCTGATCCGTTTTACTTCCGGCGAGGGTTTCCCCGACACGGATCAGTGGATCTATGATGTCAAACAGGGTTTCGCAAGTGCCCTGGATGACGATCTCAATATCTCCGGCGCCCTTGCTTCCCTCTTCGATTTTATCAATAAGGTAAGCGTTCCCCTGGCCCAGGGTCATTTCAATCAAAGGGAAAGGGACCGCGTTCTGGGAGTGATGACGGGGCTAGACAGTGTTCTGGGAATCATGCATTTTGAAGAGGAAACGATTGGTATCGAGGTCTTGAAATTGTTGAATGAGCGAGCCTCCATGCGGAAAGAACGGCGCTGGCAGGAGGCCGACGCCATCCGGGAAAAACTCGCGGCCCTGGGAATCGATGTTTACGACACCCCGCAGGGTAGTTTCTGGAGACACGGCTGAGGTGAATGTAGACAAATAAAGCGGCAAATCAAATAGTTATGACTTTATATTTCTGATCATGACCTGCATGCATGAATATATGATGCTAAAAAGTGCTTGACAAAATAAATCAATAAATCTAAAGTCCCCAATTCGCATTTTCAGCGTGGTTTAGCCGGATGCGCCTTATTTGCGTAAGCTCTTTGAATAATTAGCGAACTGCGTTTTGCTGGCGTAGCTCAACAGGTAGAGCAGCTGATTTGTAATCAGCAGGTTGCGGGTTCGAGTCCCATCGCCAGCTTCATATGAATGATAACGAATTTCGATGGAGGGGTTCCCGAGTGGCCAAAGGGAGCAGACTGTAAATCTGCCGGCTCAGCCTACGGAGGTTCAAATCCCCCCCCCTCCACCATTTTTTAACGCAGCGAGCATCGTTGGCAACGGCGATCCTGAAAAAGTATATGCGGGAGTAGCTCAGTGGCTAGAGCGTCAGCCTTCCAAGCTGAGGGTCGCGGGTTCGAATCCCGTTTCCCGCTCCATCAGGAAAGATTGGCCCACGTAGCTCAGTAGGTAGAGCACATCCTTGGTAAGGATGAGGTCACCAGTTCAATCCTGGTCGTGGGCTCCACTTAAAGATAAAGGTGGTTAAGATTATGAGAAATATTATTACCTTGGCTTGTACAGAGTGTAAGCATAAAAATTACACGACTACAAAGAATAAGCGAACCATGCAGGGTCGACTCGAACTGAAAAAATTCTGTAAGTTCTGTCGATCCCATAAGGCCCATAGGGAGACGAAGTAGATTTTGTCCTCCTTTCGTCGCCATATTGAGTTATCAGACAGGCCAGTAGCTCTAATGGATAGAGCGCCGGACTCCAAATCCGGATGCTGGGGGTTCAAGTCCCTCCTGGCCTGCCATTTTTATTGAATGGTAAACTTGATGGATAAAATCAAGATTTGGATTGACAAAATCAAAGTGTTTCTTTCCGAGGCAAAAGTAGAGCTGAAAAAAGTGACTTGGCCGACGCCGAAGCAGACTTTAGCTTCGACTTCAATAGTGATTGTTGTGGTCGCCATTGTTTCTGTGTTTCTCGGGATCGTCGATTTTGGCCTGGTCAAATTAATCAAATTGCTACTGGGATAAGAACATGGCTCAGAGATGGTACGTTGTGCACACCTATTCCGGTTATGAGAACAAGGTCAAGCTTTCTCTCAAGGAACGCATCGATGCGGCTGGGAAGCAGGACTTTTTTACGGATGTCCTGATCCCGGAAGAAGACATTGTCGAACTTGTTTCCGGGGAAAAAAAGACGTCCAAACGGAAGTTCTTCCCGGGATATATCCTTGTGCGGATGGAGTTGAATGACGAGACGTGGCACATTGTCAAAGACACACCGAAGGTAACTGGTTTTATTGGCGGGAAAGAAAAGCCTTTTCCCATCCCCGACCGGGACGTTGAAGTTCTTCGTACCCGGATCGATGAAGGCACGCTCAAGCCAAAACCAAAGTTCAAGTTCGAAGTCAGCGATCATGTCCGTATCATTGATGGACCCTTCACTAACTTTGACGGTGTCATTGATGAAGTCAAACCGGAGAAGGGAAAGCTGCGAGTAATCGTCAGTATTTTTGGAAGATCCACACCGGTGGAACTGGATTTTATCCAGGTTGTCCAGAATTAAAATCTTCATAAATTAAGGTGGAAAACTATGGCGAAAAAGGTAATTGCAAACATAAAGCTGCAGATCAAGGCAGGTAAGGCCACTCCTTCCCCGCCGATCGGACCGGCACTTGGCCAGCATGGTGTAAACATCATGGAGTTCTGCAAGGCGTACAATGCCATGACCCAGAGCCAGGAGGGCACGGTTATACCTGTGGTAATCACCGTTTATGCCGATCGATCCTTCACGTTTGTGACGAAGACGCCCCCGGCATCAGTGCTGATTAAGCAAGCGGCAAAAATTGCCAAAGGATCCGGAAATCCGAATAAAGAAAAAGTGGGGACGGTGACGTCCAAGCAGATCAAGGATATTGCGGAACAGAAGTTCAATGATCTCAATGCCGTGGATATAGAAGGTGCCATAAGGGTCATCGAGGGCACGGCGCGTTCCATGGGAATTACAATCGAGGGATAAACTCACGTTGTTTGAGGTTTGATCATGACAAATAGAGGCAAAGCATTTATTGAGGCAAGAGAGAAGGTGGAACCGGGGAAACGCTATTTGATTAGGGAGGCAATCGAACTTTTGATCGGTGCAACGAGGGCCAAGTTCGATGAGACGGTGGAAATTGCCTTACGGTTGGGCGTCAATCCCCAGCATGCTGATCAGATGGTCCGGGGCAGTGTAGTTCTTCCTAACGGTTTGGGCAAAACGGTCCGGGTGCTGGCTTTTGTGAAGGGGGACAAAGAGAAAGAAGCCCTCGATGCTGGTGCGGATTTTGCCGGAGCGGACGACTTGATTGAAAAGATCAAGGGAGGCTGGCTAGATTTCGACCGGGTGGTTGCGACCCCGGATATGATGGGAAGTGTCGGAAAACTGGGAAAGATTCTAGGTCCGCGGGGGCTCATGCCCAATCCGAAGGTGGGAACGGTAACGTTTGAAGTGGCCAAGGCCGTGGCGGAACTCAAGGCAGGTAAAGTGGAGTTTCGTGTCGAGAAGGCTGGCATTGTTCATACCCCGGTGGGAAAAGTCTCATTTGGCGCCGACAAACTTCTGGAGAATATTGCCGCTGTTATTGAAACCATCATCAAGCTGAAGCCGGCCGCAAGTAAGGGAACATACCTGAAAAGCATTTCTCTTTCTTCGACCATGGGTCCGGGGGTTAAGATCGATCCCCTTGATGTGAGAAATATATAAAGTCCGCAGTAGATAGCTCAATTGTTTGCTAACTAAGTCTGAGACAGCAGGTACAGGTGTTTAAACGGTAGTAACGGGCCTGCCGAGACGAGAGAAAAACCATGATTAAAATTGGTCATCATCGTCTTTTTTTTCCTGTTACCTGTAGTTTTGGAACTTTCGGTTGCATAGGGCCTGTTGGATGATAGGATATCATCCAGGAGACAATAGATATACGAAAGGAGGTTGAAGATTGGATCGAAAGGAAAAAGAACAGGTTATTACAGAACTTCACGAAAAGCTGAAAGAATTTAAACTTGCGGTTCTTGCCGGTTATTCGGGAATGGATGTAGCTCGCATTACATCCTTACGCGTAGCCCTGCGTAAGTCTGGTTCCGACATTCATGTGATCAAGAATACCCTGCTGCGAATAGCTTCGCAGGGGACAGATTTCAGCGCCATGAATGAGTATGTCAAGGGGCCTTTGGCTCTGATTATGACAGACAGAGATGTGGCGGAACCGATTAAGGTGCTTGTGGAGTTTGCAAAGAAGAACGCTGAACTGGAGATCAAAGCGGCCATGTTGGCGGGAAAGGTGTTGAGCAGGGAGCAGGTTAATGCCGTCGCTACTCTGCCCAGCCGCGAGGTACTCCTGTCAAGGCTGTTGTCGGTACTCATCGGTGTTCCAACAGGTTTGGTGAGCGTCTTGAGTGCTGTGCCCCGAGGCATGGTACAGGTTCTCGACGCCTATCGTATGAAAAAAGAGTCAACACAATAAATTATAATACAGGAAGGAAGAAGCGAAGATGGCAAGTCAGATAACCAAAGAAGACGTGGTAAAATTTATTGAAGAAATGACAGTCCTTGATCTTTCCGAGTTGGTCAAGGAATTGGAGCAGCGGCTCGGTGTTTCTGCAGCGGCCCCGATGATGGTTGCCGCAGCCACTCCGGCGGGTGGTGATGCAGCAGCACAAGTGGAGGAAAAAACAGAATTCGATGCCATCCTGACCGGGTTTGGCGACCAGAAAATTCAGGTCATCAAGGTTGTCAGGGCCATTACGGGTCTTGGCCTGAAAGAAGCTAAAGACCTTGTCGATGGTGTGCCAAAACCAATTAAAGAAGCGGTCTCAAAGGATGAGGCGGCTGATATAAAGAAGAAGATTGAAGAAGTCGGCGGCGCCGTAGAGGTTAAGTAGTAACCTCCATGACGGCTTACTGAGATCGCGAAACCGAAAGGATAATATGGGCGAGTTTCGAAAAATTTTTGGACGGATAAGGAAGATCGTAGATATTCCCAATTTGATCGATATCCAGGTCAAATCATATGAAAAATTTCTCCAGATGGACACACTTTCTGAGAAACGGGGGAATTTCGGTCTTCAGGGGGCCTTTAAGAGCGTCTTCCCCATTTCGGACTACAGCAAGAAATGCTCTCTTGAATTCGTTAGTTACAAGATCGGCGGTGTTCGCTACGATGTCAAGGAGTGCATTCAGAAGGGAATGAGCTATGCGGCCCCACTGAAGATAGTGGTAAGGCTGCTTATCTTTGATGTCGACCCGGGTACGGGTCAGAAGCAGATCAGTAATATAAAGGAGCAGGAAATTTATTTCGGTGAAATTCCTTTAATGACCGAAAACGGGACGTTTATTGTTAATGGAACGGAACGGGTCATCGTCAGCCAGCTCCATCGCTCTCCGGGAATCTTTTTCGATCACGACAAAGGGAAAACCCTGGCCAGCGGGAAACTGATCTATTCGGCCCGCGTGATCCCCATTCGGGGGTCCTGGCTGGATCTGGAATTCGATTCGAAGGATATTCTTTACGTGCGTATCGACCGCAGACGTAAGATGCCGGTCACGATCCTGCTGAAGGCCATGGGTAATTCAACAGAATTCATCTTGAATTATTTTTACAGCATTGAAACAATATTTCTGGATGAGGAACAGTTTTTCATGGCTGTAGATGGGTCGCTCATGGGAGAGAAGGCCCCTGATGATATAAAGGAGCTCAAATCGGGAGAGGTTATTGTAAAAAAGGGCAGAAAAATCAACAAGGTATTGTTGAAGAAGATGTCTGATGCGGGGATTAACCGCATTGCTATGGAGGAAACAGATGTCATCGGCAAGATCCTTTCCTCTGACATCCTGGACCCTGAGACAGGGGAGATCCTGCTTCGGTGTAACGAAGAACTTACCCTAGATGGTCTGAAACTCTTGCGGGCAAAAAATATTAAAGAAGTCCGTTTCGTTCATCTCGATGAAGAGCGAGCCAATGCCTCGATCCGCGATACCCTCCTGGCTGACCGGATCGAAGCTGTGGAAGATGCCGTCATAGAAATCTATCGGCGCCTCCGGCCCAGCAATCCGCCCACACCTGAGACGGCCAATGCCTTTTTTCGTAGCCTCTTTTTTGAACCGGAAACCTATGATCTGTCCGATGTTGGCCGCGCCAAGATGAATTATAAGCTCCGTCTCGATGTCCCCACAGATGTTACGGTCCTGAGAAAAGAAGATATCATGGCGGCGGTGAAATATCTCATCGAGCTGAAGAACGGCGGTGGTGATTACAGTGTTGACGATATTGATCATCTTGGCAACCGGCGGGTGAGATCCGTGGGGGAACTGATTGAAAATCAATATCGAATCGGTTTGGTCCGGATGGAAAGAGCCATCAAGGAAAAGATGAGTTTACAAGATATTGAGACCATGATGCCCCATGATCTTGTCAACGCCAAGCCGGTTTCGGCCGTGGTAAACGAGTTTTTTGGCAGCAGTCAGTTGTCTCAGTTCATGGATCAGACCAATCCATTATCCGAGATTACCCATAAACGAAGGCTTTCCGCTCTCGGTCCGGGCGGGCTCACCAGAGAGAGAGCGGGATTTGAAGTCCGGGATGTCCATCCTACCCATTACGGACGGATTTGTCCCGTAGAGACGCCGGAAGGACCCAACATCGGTCTTATTGTTTCCCTGAGTACCTATGCCAGGGTTAATGAGTTCGGTTTTATTGAAACCCCTTATCGCCTTGTCGAGAACGGACGGGTTCTGGATGAAGTCCGCTACATGACGGCTATCGAAGAGGAAAATTTTATTGTTGCCCAAGCGGATCGCCCTCTCGATAAGGAGGGAAGGTTTATTGGCGAGATGATCTCTGCCCGTAAGGGTGGCGATTTTATCACCGTCGAACCCTCCGAGATCAACTATATGGACGTTTCCCCCACTCAACTGGTCAGTGTTGCGGCGACGCTCATCCCGTTCCTTGAACACGATGATGCCAACCGGGCGCTCATGGGATCAAATATGCAGCGACAGGCTGTGCCGCTCATGCGTCCCGCCGTTCCGCTGGTCGGTACGGGGATGGAAGCGATTGTGGCAAGAGATTCCGGCGCCGTTGTGGCGGCAAAAAGGGATGGGGTAGTGGAAACGGTCGATGCCTCGCGAATCGTCGTAAAATGTGACGGAGCGGAGGACGATAACCTGGATATCGGGGTAGATATCTATAATCTGATCAAATACCAACGCTCCAATCAAGATACCTGCTTCAACCAGAAACCTATTGCCGTCAAAGGTGATCGTGTATGCCGGGGTGATATTATTGCCGACGGTCCCGCCACCGATAATGGCGAACTGGCCTTGGGACGGAATGTCATGGTAGCCTTCATGTCCTGGGGAGGTTATAACTATGAAGATTCTATATTAGTCAGCGAGCGGGTGGTCAAGGAAGATATCTATACCTCGATTCATATCGAAGAATTCGAGACCATGGCCCGGGATACAAAGCTGGGGAAAGAGGAGATCACCAGGGATATCCCGAATGTGGGCGAAGAGGCACTGAAGAACCTTGATGACAGCGGTATCGTTCGGATGGGTGTTTCCGTCAAGCCGGGCGATATCCTGGTGGGAAAGATCACGCCCAAGGGAGAGACGCAGTTATCCTCAGAAGAAAAGTTGCTCCGGGCGATCTTTGGAGAAAAAGCCAGTGATGTTAGAGACACATCCCTCCGAGTGCCTCCCGGGGTCGAAGGGACCGTTATTGATGCCAAGATCTTCACCCGCAAGGGAGTTGAAAAAGATCATCGTTCCCAGGAAATCGAAGAGGAAGCTCTGAACTCCATTGAAAAGGACCGGACTGATGAAATCCGGATTATTTTCAATTCCGTGCGACTCAGAATCTCGGAGATGCTTACAGGTAAGGCAGTGGCTGCCAAACTTGCCGATGCAAAGAAGAAGGTATATCTCAAAAAGGGAGATGTGATTACAAGTGAATTTTTAAATAAAATACCCTTTGATCTGTGGAAGGATATCGCCCTTGTAGAGGCTGAAGAGACGGAAGAAAAGATCCGCATGCTCCATGAAAATCTGGCCCGGAAGACCGAACTTGTCGATGCGTATTTTAAGGAAAAAGTCGAGAAACTGAAAGCTGGCGATGAGTTGCCCCCCGGTGTTATTAAAATGGTAAAGGTCTATGTGGCCATCAAGAGGAAGCTCTCCGTGGGAGATAAAATGGCTGGTCGTCACGGGAACAAGGGGGTGCTTTCCCGTATCCTGCCGGAAGAGGATATGCCCTTCTTTACGGACGGGACCCAGGTGGATATCGTTCTTAATCCCTTGGGCGTTCCCTCCCGAATGAATGTGGGCCAGATTCTGGAAACCCATCTGGGATGGGCGGCCAAGGGCCTGGGTGATAAAATAAACCAGATGTTGAAAGCGCAGGAGAACCTGGAACTGGTCAAGAAAGAGATCAAGGCGATCTACGCATCGCCGGAGTGTGAACGTTTTGTAAACGCTGCCACTGACGATGAAATACAACGGCTTGTTTACCGGTTGAAAAGTGGAGTGGCGTTTTCAACGCCTGTCTTTGACGGTGCCGATGAAAGTGAAATCCGTCACATGCTCAAGATGGCAAATCTTCCTGAAAAGGGTCAGACGGTGCTGTTCGATGGCAGGACAGGAGAACCCTTTGATCAGGAGATTACGGTAGGAATGATCTACATGCTAAAACTCCATCACCTGGTAGACAACAAGATCCATGCCCGTTCCATCGGGCCATACTCACTAGTTACCCAGCCACCCTTAGGAGGCAAGGCGCAGTTCGGTGGACAGCGCCTTGGCGAGATGGAAGTATGGGCCATGGAGGCTTACGGCGCCGCCTATTCCCTCCAGGAATTTCTGACGGTGAAATCGGACGACGTGGCGGGCAGAACGAGAATGTACGAGGCCATCGTTAAAGGGGAGCATACCCTGGAACCGGGCCTGCCGGAGTCCTTCAACGTACTCGTCAAGGAACTCCAGAGCCTCTGCCTGGACGTCGAATTAATCGAGGAATAAAGTTAAGGAGAGCATGCGTGGAAGACGTATTCAC
>JALNVY010000027.1 GCA_023231165.1 Syntrophales bacterium
ACCATACCGGTACTGCTGACCCGCTGAAGATGACGAACTCATAAAAAGTAATTTTCCCGCTCCCCTTCCAGGGGAGGAATGGGATGGGTTTAAAAGAGGCTTTCTTTATCAGCCTTTACCTTGCCGCCAAGTTCCTTCAGCACATCGTAGCGGGTCAGATCATAATAGATGGGGGTTACGGTTATGTAGCCCTGGCGCAGGGCAGAGGCGTCGGAATCGGGGGATTCGTCGGCAGCCAGATGGGCCTCCCCGGCTAACCAGTAATAGATGTTGTCCCGTGGGTCCACCCGCTTTTCAAAATTCTCCAGCAGTCGCGCCCGTCCTTGCTTAACGACGACAACACCCTTGATTTCACCTTCCGGCAGGGCGGGGATGTTGACGTTGACAGCAATATCTTTCCATGAATGTCTGAGGATGAAAGCCGCCATTTTCCGGGCGAAACGGGCGGCATAGGTGTAATCAGCATCCTTATGGGAATCGAGTGATATCGCCAGTGACGGTACACCGAGAATGACCGCTTCGGTCGCCGCGGAGACAGTTCCCGAATAAAGCACATTGATGCCGATATTGGCTCCGCGGTTGATTCCGGATACGACTAGATCGACAGGTCCCCCGGATAATTCCCTAATGCCGAGCTTGACGCAGTCCGCCGGCGTTCCCGCTACGGCATAGCCAAGGGCGTTCCCGTTTTTTCTGGCTTCCCGGACCATAAGGGGCCGAAAGATGGTAATGGCATGTCCGACGGCGCTCTGTTCGATTTCCGGGGCGACAACAAGGCACTCCGCATCCCGGGAAAGTTCCTGATATAGGGAAGCCAATCCTTTCGCGTAGATCCCGTCATCATTGGTAAGAAGAAAACGCATCATCACCTCAATAAAAAACCCGGAAGTTATTAACAAACTTCCGGGCATAAGGGAAGATTAATCTGCCGGAGGGGTTATTTCAAATCCGGCATTGAACCCAATCCCCTTCCTGACCTCCCCTTTGAAGGGGGAGGTCAGGTTGATTGTGTTATTTTACCTCTTCGAAGTCGGCATCGACGACGTCATCGTCCTTTTTGCCCCCGGGCTGACCACCCGCCTGGGCGCCTGCCCCAGCGCCGGCCCCGGCACCTTGACCGGCCTGCTGCTCACCTGCCGTTTTAGCATACATCGCCTCGGCCAATTTGTGGGAGGCCGTAGTCAGCTCCTCCTGGACCTTCTTGATGGCCTCAATGTCGTCGCCCTCGATGGCCTTCTTGGTTCTCGCTATTGCGTCTTCAATCCTGGCCTTTTCTGCGGCGTCGATCTTGTCGCCAAATTCCTTGATATTCTTTTCCACACTATAAACGAAGGCGTCGGCCTGATTTCTCGCCTCCACAAGATCACGCTTCCGTTTGTCGTCTTCGGCGTGGGCATCCGCATCCTTGACGAGTTTCTGGATCTCCGCCTCCGACAGACCGCTGGATGCGGTAATCTTGATACTCTGTTCCTTGCCCGTGCCCAGATCCTTTGCCGACACATGGACGATACCATTGGCGTCGATATCAAAGGTCACCTCGACCTGGGGCAATCCCCTGGGCGCCGGGGGAATACCGACGAGTTCAAATCGGCCCAGGGTACGGTTATCCGTCGCCATGGGACGCTCTCCCTGAAGGACATGGATACTTACTGCCGGCTGATTATCCGCCGCCGTCGAAAAGATCTGGCTCTTTCGGGTGGGAATGGTCGTATTTTTCTCGATCAGTTTGGTCAGGACACCGCCCAGAGTCTCGATCCCCAGAGACAGGGGCGTAACATCCAGCAGGAGGACGTCCTTAACATCACCGGCTAGTACGCCACCCTGAATGGCCGCACCGACGGCGACTACTTCATCGGGATTCACACCCTTACTCGGCTCCTTGCCAAAAATTTCCTTCACTTTCTGCTGCACCCGGGGCATTCGGGTCATACCGCCAACGAGGATGACTTCATATACCTCCTGCGAGGACAGGTTGGCGTCCTTGAGGGCAGTTCGACAGGGCGCTTCGAGCTTCTCGATGAGATCCTCGACGAGACCCTCAAACTTGGCCCGGGTAAGTTTGATATTCATGTGTTTCGGCCCCGAGGCGTCAGCGGTGACAAAGGGGAGATTGATGTCCGTTTCCATGGCCGTCGAAAGCTCGATCTTCGCCTTTTCCGCCGCCTCCTTGAGGCGCTGGAGGGCCATCCGGTCACTCCGGATGTCAATTCCCTGATCTTTCTTGAATTCCGTCGCCAGGAAATCGATGAGACGCTGGTCGAAGTCTTCTCCGCCCAGATGGGTGTCGCCATTGGTCGACTTCACCTCAAAGACGCCGTCGCCGATTTCAAGGATAGATATATCAAAAGTCCCACCGCCGAGATCAAATACGGCAATCTTGCCTTCCTTTTTCTTATCCAGACCATAGGCCAAGGCTGCCGCCGTCGGTTCATTAATAATTCTGCGGACATTCAGGCCGGCTATCCTGCCGGCGTCCTTGGTCGCCTGCCGCTGTGAGTCATTAAAATAGGCCGGCACGGTGATCACGGCGTCAGTGATCTTTTCGCCTAAATAATCTTCCGCCGTCTGCTTCATTTTGACGAGGACCATCGAGGAAATTTCCGCCGGGCTGTAATCCCTTCCCCGTACCGATATCTGGCCGTCGCCGTTGGGCGCCTCTGTAATCCGGTAAGAACTTATACCCTTGTCGTACTGGACTTCCTTGGTGTTGAATTTTCTCCCAATCATCCTCTTGACGGCATAGACCGTATTTTCCGAGTTGGTAATGGCCTGACGTTTGGCCACCTGTCCAACCAATCTTTCTCCACTCTCTGTAAAGGCCACAACGGACGGGGTCGTCCGGTTCCCTTCCTGGTTTGCAATTACGACCGGGTCGCCGCCTTCCATGACGGCCACACAGGAATTAGTGGTTCCCAAATCAATCCCGATAATTTTTCCCATGATTAATCCTCCTCCTTTATGTCCCGCTTAGGACCTGCAACTTATTTTTATTGATTGCCGTTGTCGGACCGCTTGCATACCGAAACCTTGGACGGCCTCAGCAGCCTGCCGTTCAATAGATACCCCTTCTCCAATTCATCCACGATCTGATTGGTCTCATGATCCATACTGGCGACCTGCATCAGGGCTTCATGATAATAAGGATCAAAGGCCTTACTTGCACAGTCGATGGCCTCCACGCCGTGTTTTTCCAGGGAACAGATCAGCTGCGCATGAAGCATCGCCAACCCCTTCTTAAAGGCCTCAAAATCACAGGAGGTCTCCGCATGCTTCAGGGCCCGGTCGATATTGTCTACCAAGGGAAGTAAGTCCCTGATAAGCGTCTCATTGCCATATTTGATCGCATCCGCCTTCTCTTTTACGGCCCGTTTTTTATAGTTGTCGAGTTCCGCAACGGCACGCAGATACCTGTCATAGTTTTCCGCAGCTTCCTTCACCTTTTCCTCAAGTTTCAGGGTCTGGTCATCCTGAACCTCCTGGGCCTTCGGCTCCTCTGAACTTAACGGAGCTTTAGCCTCTGCCTCTACATCGATGTTGTCCTTTGTATCCTTCTTTATCTTCTTTACCATTAAATTAATCCAAAACCATTCGGTAACTGTCTTTATTTAATATCCGGTCTCTGAAAGAGTTTGAGATCAATCATCTGACAGAGGACATGCCCTACAGTGATGTGCACTTCCTGAATCCGGGGGGTGCTGTCGGAGGCCACATTGAGGGTATAATCGGCGATGCCCGCGATATCTCCCCCATCTTTTCCCGTCAGGGCCAAGGTGATCAATCCCATCTTTTTTGCCTGCTCCAACCCCTTAAAGACATTTCTTGATCTCCCGCTCGTGCTTATTCCCCAAGCCATATCTCCTGGCTGCCCGAGGGCGCGAATCTGCTTGCTGAAGATCTCAGAAAAATCATAATCATTGCCGATGCTGGTTATTATAGAAGTATCTGTGCTCAAAGAAATAGCCGGCAGCGGCGGCCTCTCAATCATGAATCGATTAACGAATTCCGCAGCGAGGTGCTGGGCATCGGCGGCGCTGCCGCCGTTCCCGAAGATCATGACCTTGTTTCCCGCCTTCAGAACCGCGGTCATAACATTGACAACCCGGACAATGATCGAAAGATTGTCGTTTACAAAGCTTTCCTTGAGCTGACTGCTCTCTTTAAAAATTTTTACTATGAGGTCTTCCATATTTTCCCTGCCTTCAAAGCGGCGCTAATATATTTATCCCCCCCTCCCGTGTCAAGGTCGTAAGGTGAATAAAAGGGAGGGGCTTAAGGGTTTGTCACAAAATAAGTGTAACAAAATAGCGCTCAGGTTCAGGTCAGATTTGTCCGGACTGATTGAGCCAAACCGCAGGCGCAGCAGCGCTACATTGAGGATTTGGCGATTGAAGCACGGGTAAATCTGATCTGAAGATGAGATGCAAGATATTATTTCGTGACAGACCCTAAGTCGAAGTGTTCTTGGCGGAAGCGGTCCTGCAGTTCGGCAAGCTTTCCTTTGTTCCAGTCCGACACTCGACTGTAATACTGGGTGATTTTGGCAATACCGTCCACATTTACCGATGAACAGTGGCCACATAGCGTCTTGAGTCCGCGGGTGGTCTTACCGCAATCGAGACAGGTGGTAAAATCGGGGGAAAAGATGAGTTGGCGGCAGGTCGTTTCCCGGTAGGCCCAGATGATGAATGTTGCCAAATCACCGGCAGGGGGTTTGTATTCCCCTATCCATAACTGACTGGCAGCCCCGGACTTGATCAGGGGATGGAAGCGACCCTCCTTGCTCACCCGTTCCTGCGGTTTTAATGGGGCAGAAACAGGGATATGAGTTGAATTTGTATAATAAAGACATCCATTGACCATATTTCCCCGCACATGGCGGCCCGCCTGGGGAGAAAAATAGCGAAGATCGAGACGGGCGAAGCGGTGGGATGTTGTTTCTGCGTGCGGCTGGTCCAGAACCATCCTGATGCCATGCCGGGTGGTGAGTTCCGCTGCCTGTTTCTCCATGAAGTCTATAACCTTAAACCCAAAATCAAAGGATTCTGAAGACGCGTGCATGGGCTTTCCCGTGTGGATCTGTACCAGCTCATTCAACCCCACCATGCCCAGCAGGTAAGACGCACGATCCATGCGCAGATAGGGCAACCCATCCAGATTCATCGCCAGCACGGACAGAGGACCCTGATCTCCATAGGAAAGCAACCTCTCCAGAAATGCCCTTTTCTGATCATGGGCACTGGCTGCCAGTGCCATGATATCTTCGAGATCTTTAAATAACCGCTCGTTATCCCCTTCGGCCCGGTATCCCAGACGGGGCAGATTGAGGCTGATGCTCTGGAGGGCGGCATATCGGCCCCGCCATGGCATTTCCATTTCATCAAGATTACTGGGAATACCAAAAGCACAGAGGGCATCCTCTTCGCTCTTCCTCTCCAGTACGAAACAGGGATTCCCCATAGCGGCAGTGGCCTCACAGACATGGCGAAGAAAGTCTTCGTGACCGGAAGTTTCGAAAAAGCGCGGGGTTAAGTGTACAATAGGCCGGGGAAAGATAAAAGGTTTCCCTGTGCCGTCTCCCTTCTTGAAGACATCGAAGAGGGCCCAGGCGAAGCGTTGCGCTTCCCCTTCATATTCCCCGCAGGAACGCCCTGTGATTTCCCCTGCCGGACCGATCATGGGGAGCTCCTGCAGAGACTTGGGCACCTCCCAAAAGACGTGAATATCAGTAAACATAGCCTGCCCTCCCCGGGCCGCCGTTAATTGAGAAAACTCATAGACGAGCATCTGGGCTAATTGCCGTACTTCCCGGTCTGACATGCCCTCCAGATAAGGGGCAAATGACAGGTTCACAAAATTCCAGCCGATGATGCCGGCAAAATACCCCTGTAGAATGGCGCCAAAACGAACCATGTGGGCCAGAAGGACCTCCGCATGTTTGGCCGGCTTGGCGACGGTAAGGGAACGGGGAAGATTCAGACCGTATTTTTTCAGATACTCCAGGGATTGACAGATGGCAAAAGGCCGGTCGATATATCCCAATCCATGGATATGGAAATCCCCGAGGATATGGGCGTCGCTTATTTCCTGGGGAAAGATGCTGTGTAGGGCATACTCCCGCTTGATTCCCTGCGCCAGAACAAGATTTGTCCCTTCGGGGCCATGGGGGACGTTGGCGTCTTCTTTATTCTGGTGCAGAATGAGGCGATCGACATCATAGAGGGAAAAACCGAGGCGGGCATGCATACGCCTGGCCTTCTCCAATCCCCGTTCCACAAGCTTTGCATCTACGAGTTCTCGGACCAGAGACGTTGTCAGAACAGAAACCCCGGAAGCAAACAGGCCTTTTTCCACATCTTTACTGATGGCCGTCGCTGTTTCGAGATCAATTCCCGTTTCGCGGATCAGGGTATCCACTATCCGCTGTCGGTTCCACTGATCCACCTCCTCTCCGGAGGTCCGGACAAACAGCGTCATATCGGTTGTTTCCGGTGGGAACATCCTTAATAACCTCTCATCTGAAAATGCACCTAAAAATCCCCCCATATCCTCATTAAATATTTGTTTTCGACGTCGTCCGGGGGTTATTCAGAACTCTTTCCGCCGCCCTGGTAACCTCGGCGTCATGGTCGTGGGTCATCGTAAAGACCCGGAAATGAACAATCCGGGCCGGAATAAACCGGTAGATATCCCGCAGGGGTTCCTGAGAGGTACGACCCACAGCAGGATTGAAGATATTGACCTGCTTGTCCGTCTGCGCCATGGGATTGATCGGCCGCGGGTCCTGTGTAGCCAGATCAACTCGCAGAGCCAGATTCTTGAGGGATCTTGGCAGACAGCTTCTGATCTGTCTTTCATAATCCCCGGCCTCGGAAAAGCGGGTGCCCTTATGAACGCTTTCGAGGGATATCTCCGTTGAAAAAGACATCTTCCACTTCACCTGCCGGCTGTATAGCCGTTGCCACTCCTTGCCAAGTTTTCTCCTGGCAGGATCTTCATCAATCGGCCATTGCCGGACCGCATCGAACAGCCACCATTCATCCAATTGGCCATAAGCATCCAGGTCCTCCAGGGGATTCTGAGGAAAGAGGATATTCATCGTATCCCGAAAGATCTCCTGGAGATGCAGATCCAGAGCCCGGGTGGTCCGATGGAAATAAACGTTGGCGTAGAGAGTTAACCTGGCATTCAGGAAGCGGCGCAGGGCGGAAATTCCCGCTTCATGAAGGGTCAGGCCGGCGTCGGTAAAAAAGGAGTAATACCTTATTCTGGCAATGTCCACCATATCGAGGGAAATGCTCGACATAAAAGCATCCCGCTGCACATAGTCGAGATTGTCCACCGTATAGATCCCCGAAAAGAGCTGCCGGAGAAAGGGAAGCCACGGGGGCACCGGCTCCTGAATATCGCCGGGCATCTTGATGAGATAGGCTACCTGAAGGGGGTCCAATAACTCACCTTCCGCAAATAGTCCGGAGGGACTTCTATTTATTTTCCTTATGATTCTGCCAAGTTTGCTGACAATGATCTGCCTCCCCAAGTCCTCGTGGGTGATTCCGTATTGATCCAGAAAATGATCATCGAAAAAATGCCCATAGGGACCATGGCCGACATCATGGAGCAACCCGGCGACGCGTAGGAGCTCTTCAACATATCTTGCCGATGGCACTTCTCCACATATTTCACGAAGACTCGGGTAAAGTGACCGGGCAAATTCTCCGGCGACGTGCATGGTCCCCAGAGAATGCTGAAACCGGGTATGCTCCGCCGCCGGATAGACCCAGCGGGCGCTCTGCAACTGGTATATCCGCCGCAACCGCTGCAGCCAGGGCGAATCGATAAGATCCTTCTCAGTTTTTTCCGTCCGATCGCTCCCGTCCGGTACGGTAAAACAGGCATACTGGTGAATCGGATCAGCAATCAGCGCCATGCCTTTGTAGATACGGGGATATGTCGTCTCGAAGTCAGTCATGAGGTAACTTTTATAATATTCTAGTAAAAATATCAACTTAAAAGGACAGGATATCCACCTTTACTTGCGTATATCCGGGAGGCTCTTCTGGCAGCCGGAGGAAAATGAACCGTCTCAACCTGATGACGACCTCGCTTGATAATGCTAATGGACTAACACTTGGCCCCTCTTTGGCGATGCAGGAGGTCTTACATGAACTACCCCACAGCAAGCTTCGGGGAATATGATCCTGAGAGATTAAAATAGAAAATCACGGCATGAGCATGAGTAATCGGTAATTGTTTCTGGTGATACGACCCGGAATCACTTTAAACAGTGCATCTGCATTATAGCAGCAGCCTCTTCAGCACCCAAATCAAAGGATTTGCGCCAGTCAGCACAGGCCCCATTCTTATCTGAAGCAAACCATCTACTCCATGCGCGCTTGAAATAAATGCCAGCATTATGAGGGGTTAACCTCAAAGCTTCACTGTAGTCTGCGATAGCGTCACTATACCTCTCCTGAAGCATCCGCATATTGCCACGATTCCGATATGCTTCCGCGTAATCGGGATTTAATGCAATTGCCCTGCTGTATTCACCCAATGCGCCTTCATAATCTTTTTGGAATACTTTTATATTTCCACGTCCGTAATATGCCCTGGATATATGAGGATCTATTTCGAGAACCCGGTTATAATCTGCGAGCGCCCCTTCATAATTTTTTTGTTCCATCCTCAATAAAGCCCTGTTAAAATATGATAACATATAAGAGGGATCCAATTCTATAGACTTGTTGTAATCTTCCATAGCACCTGCATAATCTTTTTCCCCCTGGCTTTTTGCTCTGCCGCGATTACTATATGCAATGGCATTACCCGGATTTAACTCAAGAGCCTTGTTGAAATCTTCCATAGCACCTGCATAATTTTTTCTTAACTCGATTTTTGCGTTGCCGCGATTATTATATGCCACGTCCACTAAAGGATACTTTTCAAGGACATCATTAAACAAGGTAAGGCTGTCCTTCCAGACCTTATTCCTTTCATAAGAAACAATTGAAAAGGCTACGCTATAAACTGCCACAGCAACTATTAAGAAGTAATTTATCCAGCCGGATGAACTATTAAATCTGTCGGCGATCCAGCAATATGCCCATCCAATAATAAGAAATAAGCCAATGTAGGGCAGGTATGCGTAACGGTCACAAACAATTTCGCCGCCCATAGGGAGTATCTTTAATACCAAGATAATATTTATTAAAAAGAACAAAGAGCCAAAAATAAGCTCTCTTCTGTAGTTTCGCAGCTTATAAATCAAGAATATAAATGCCGCAATGACAAGCGGGGCCAGATAAAACCAAAGAGGAAGAAGTCCGTCAATCTTGGCTGGATATGGATAATATGCTGATAGCTTTATAGGAATAAAAACTTTGAACAGATAGAACACAATCGAATATCCGGCAAGAAATATCCTGTCAAATATTGAAAAAACGTACTGACTTCCCATGTGGCCGACGTCTTCCCTGAAAACAAAAGTCAAAATACCGAATATAAGCGAAAGAACAAAAAACGGGATTTTTTCTGCCACAGCCCTTACGTCGAATTTTCTCTTGCAATAATAATCAGTAAGTAACAATACGAGCGGCAATACAACCGCGGCCGACTTTGACAGAAGCGCCATCAGAAATAGCCCAAATGCCCAAATAAGATATCTTAACCGGAAATTACTCTTTAAGTAGCGAATATAAAAAAGAAGCGCCGCAAGGAAAAAAAATGAATACAGAAGTCCGCTCCGCGTTGAAACAGGTGCAACCGCTCCGGTATTCAATGGATGTATGGCAAAGAGAATCGCTACAATAGCAGCAATCTCGATTCTTTTCGTAAGCAGCCTTACAACAAAAAACAGAAGCGTTATGTTCAGCAGATGTAATAGAAGATTGGTAGCATGATATATGCGTGGATCGAGTTCGCCGATCATATAATCTAATGCGTACGAGATGTATACAAGCGGAGTATACATCGAAATCAAAGCCTTAGTAAAATATATCTTTATATTGTCAGACGATAACTCTCTGATATATATATTATCATAGACATTTTCGCCATCATCCCAGTTTACGAAACCATTGCTTATGGAATTAGAATAAACAACTATTGTCAGTAACAGGATAGCAGACAATATGAGAATGATTTTAACATTGGGACGAATTCCAAAGGGCTGTCCGCCGGTATCACCTGCTATTTCTGATCTATCAACCGTGAGGTTTATCTGCTTCGACTTTTTTTTATTTTTTTTCGCTCCCAAGATATAAACCAGGTTATAAGTAGCAATTTCATGTTACGGATTTGCTCTCAAAAGGATACCGTACCTTTATAAGATCATAATCCTTTACTTCGGGAAGGAGCCCACACTTAAACGCACCAGCCTGCTCCAAATAAAAATTTGGTCTCCGGTAAAAATAAAAATCCAGCGTGGTCATCCCTTATCATAATCGCTGAGAAAGCAACATCATTTACTTATGTT
Organism: Syntrophales bacterium; assembly: GCA_023231165.1. Lineage (GTDB taxonomy): Bacteria > Desulfobacterota > Syntrophia > Syntrophales > UBA8958 > UBA8958. The sequence goes on from JALNVY010000027.1 coordinate 10,475, forward strand.
TGAAGTCAATGCTACCAAGAATTGTGTCGTATACTCTAAGGACAGCTTTGTCCTTGACATGACCAGGTCCTTTCTCTATAAAATTCGTGAAATCTTTAAACATGAGAGGTAGAGATCATGGGTACGGATAATGTCGTCTTTCTGGAAGTGATCGAGTGGTTTGATGAATCGGGCAAGCAAATGGTGCAAAGAATCCCCCAGGAGGGTTCCGGAGAAATCAAGTGGGGAGCCCAACTGACCGTCCGGGAAAGCCAGGCGGCCGTATTTTTTTATAAAGGCAAAGCATGCGACGCCTTAGGCCCCGGACGTCACACCTTGAAAACGGCAAACATTCCTGTTTTGACCAAGATCCTCAGCCTGCCCTGGGGCATGACCAGTCCTCTACGGGCGGAGGTCTACTTCGCCAATCTGAAGATCTTCACAAATCTGACTTGGGGAACGAGGGATCCCGTTGCCTTTCGTGATGCGGAACTGGGTCTGATCCGTCTGCGGGCCTTCGGGATGTTCAATATCCGCATCCTGCAGCCGATCCTGTTTATCAACAGTCTCGTCGGCACCCAAGGCGTCTATACCACGGAAGCAATCTCCGAATACCTTAATCGTGTTATCGTCTCCCGTTTCAATGACTTTATGGGAGAAAACATTGATACGATCTTCAATCTTCCTGCCCGTTACAATGAGCTCTCCGACGGCATTAAAGATATGTTAACAAAAGATTTCAACCAGTTTGGCCTTGGTTTGACGTCGTTGTATATCAACTCCATCACCCCGCCGCCGGAGGTACAGAAGGCCATCGACGATAAAAGCAAGCTGGGCATCTTCGATGATCTGAATAAACTGCTGAAAATGAAGGCTGCCATGGCCCTGGAAAACGCATCCCTGAATCAGGGAGAAACGGGGGCCGCTATGGGGATGGGAATGGGATTCATGATGCCCGCCATGTTCGCCGATGCCTTACGTCCGTCACCGACACAGCCGACAGCACCCACCGTCGAGGTCTTCCATTGTCCGGACTGCCAGCAGGCAATCGCTAAAGAAGCTAAATTTTGCCCCAGTTGCGGTCATCAGATCCTTGTGTTCCAGCAATGCCCTCATTGCGGGAAAAACCTCGCCGCCAATGCTAAATTTTGCACCCAGTGCGGCAAAGAGGTGGAACAAAAACCTCAACCGAAGAAATGCCTGAAGTGCGGAACGGAAAACATCTCTAACTCCATGTTCTGCAACCAATGCGGTGAACGGATCTAACTGGCAGATTCAACATCAATGCCCCCAGTGCGGGGGGCCCGTAATCATGGAGGAAACAGACCGCCTTCTGGACTGCACCTTCTGCCGGATTCGTTTGTTCATTGTTTCGACCGGACCTTTTCACTACTATATTCCCGCTGCTGCCGCGGATAACCTCATCTATATGCCCTATTGGCGGATCCGTGGCCTCGCTTACACTATCGGGCCCATGGAGACCACAAACCGCTATCTCGATACGAACCTCAAGGCAATTCCTCTGAAAGTCCTGACGCCTTCTCTGGGAGTGCGCCCACAAGCTATGAAGCTGAGGTTTCTCACCCCCGATACACCGGGGCAGTTCCTCCGGCCAACCATGAAGGCAGAAGAGGTCCTCCCCCAAGGCAGTCCCTCAACAGGCTTACAATCCCGCGACATTTTCATCGGCGATACGGTCAGTCTCATTTACACACCCATGATTTTAAAAAACGATACCTTATATGATGCTTTCGTGCAGAGACCGGTTGTGCCCTGGACGGACGACGACCGCAAGATGTACCCCGCGCTAAACCCATCAGAGCGAGACCACACCCGGTTTATCGCCACCCTTTGTCCCCATTGCGGTCAGGATCTGCAAGGGACAAAGGACACCCTGCTGATGACCTGCAAGAACTGCCAATCCATGTGGTCCTGTGAAGGCGCATCTCTTCAGAGTATCCCCTTTGCCGCCATGGTGGGTTCTGGAACCCCTCTTCGCTATTTACCCTTCTGGCGCATGAAGCTCCGTTTCGACGGGATTCCCTTAGTCTCGCTTGCCGATCTGGTCCGTATCGCCAACCTTCCCAAGCCAATCACGCCAGCGATGGAAGAAAAGCAGGTATTCTTATGGGCTCCGGCATTCAAGATCAACCCTGCCCTCTTTCTGAGATGGGCGCGGCAGATCACCATTTACCAGCCCGATGATGATTGCCTGGAAGCGATTCCGACCCAGCTCGTTTACCCGGCAACCCTGCCCCTGAAGGAAGCGGTGGAAAGCGTTACCATTACCCTGGGCAGCATCGTGACGGATAAACGGATGTTTTTCGCAAATCTCAGCCGTTTGCACATGAATCTTGAAGACTCTCTCCTGGTTTATCAACCTTTTGTCGAAAAAGGTCGGGAATTGATTCATGAAAAAATGAAGGTCGCCTTGGACAGGAACGCCCTGACCTTTGGCGCTTGCATGTAAAATAGAAAATGGAGGCCCCATGAGCAAGATCATCGCCTTATGCAATCAGAAGGGCGGCGTCGGAAAAACAACCTGCACCCTGAATATCGCCGCAGGAATGGAAAAAATAGGGAAAAAGATCCTGCTCATCGACCTCGACCCCCAGGCGCATCTCACCTATTGCCTGGGTATACAGGCCCATGAACTCACACAGACCATCTACGATGTCTTCAAGGGCAACCGCCGGATCGATGATGTCATTCTCCAGATAGACGGGCTCGCGGTGATTCCTTCCTCCCTCGATCTTGCGGGGCTGGAAATGGAGCTGGCCGGGGTACCAGGCCGGGAGTTTCTCCTGCGGGAGGCCCTGAGCCAGACGGACGGCTATGACTTCATCCTTGTGGATTGCCCGCCGTCCCTCGGCATCCTGACCCTCAACGCCCTCACCGCCGCCCAGGAAATTTATATCCCCTTGCAGACCGAATTTTTAGCCCTCAAGGGGATGAGCAAGCTCATCGAGACAATCGACACGGTCAAAAAGCGCCTCAACAAAGACCTGGAGATTACCGGGATCATCGGCACCCGTTACGACGCCCGGAAAAAACTCAACAAGGGCATCATCGAAATCATCAGCGAACGCTTCGGCAACAAGCTTTTCCAGACGATCATTCGGGAAAATATCAGTCTCGCCGAGGCCCCCGGCTACGGCCAGACAATCTTCGCCTACGCCCCGAAAAGCTACGGCGCCGATGATTTCCTCGCCCTAGCCGAGGAAATCGTGGCACGGGAACAGCCACTATCTCCCGCTTCCGGAAGGAAAATCCGGAAGGCATAAAAATAAGGACAGTGTATGTGGATTTTCACGAATAAAGGCTTTCTGTCTATCATTCAGGATTTTCGCGACCCGGACACGTTGATCGTCCGCTCCCGTTTTCCCGATCATATCCAGAATCTCTTTCCCGGTGCCAAGGTTACAAAGACAACCAGCCGGGATTATTTATACCGAACCTTACTTCCCCGACAGGAAGTGGTGGATGTGCTAAAAAAGTACACAGAAGAAATGGATTACACGAACTTCAAGGATTCGGTTGATGAACCGATCTACTATCGGGCCTGTTCCGAAGTTTGGGGGATTATGCGCCGGTATCAGAAGTGAAGGTCTCCTCCATCTTTTTGCGATCTGTATTGTCGCGAACTATCCCCCGGAATCCTGTGGGTTGCCCTGAGGAGTCACGAATCAGGCTTACAGAGACCTCAATGCTTCGTGTGATCCCATCCTTTCTTGTGACCTCCCACTTGAAATTTTTCAGGGGAATCCCGGTCTTATAAACATGGTGGTACGCTCCGTAAACCCACTCCTGGTTCCTCTTATCAACGCACTGGCGATAATGCATCCCCAGGAGTTCATCACGGTCATAACCCATCATCTTCTGAAATGATTCATTAAAAAAAGTGAACCGGCCGACAAGATCAACTTCGTTGTATCCATCTTCGATGGTGCTGATAATTGTTCGGTATCGCTCCTCACTCTGTCGCAGGGCCTCTTCCATCGTCTTTCTTTCCGTAATATCTGCACAGGTCCCGAAACTGCCTACAAACCGGCCACTGCTGTCGTAAAGCGGCCGGGGAGACATTAGAAAATTAATTCTGCGGCCATCTTTACATGTAGTGGTAATCTCATAAGGATGGACATCACCTCGGGAGCGTCGGGAAAATTCCGTCTGAAAGGTGAGCAGATTTTCCTGATCGAGGAAAGCAGACAAGGGGCGGCCAAGGATCTCCTCCTGGGCGTAACCAATGATGTTACAGAAACGCTGATTGACGAAAACCGGAATTCCTGATCCATTTACGGTGATGAAACCTTCGTTCATGGTATCCAACAGCAGCCGCCACTGCTCCTCTTTCTCCCTGAGTAATTCCTCGGCTTCGCCGCGACTTGTGACGTCCGTCAGTATGGAAATAACTGTTCCGTCCGTGACAGTAATCATTTTCAATTCTATGGATTTCGTCTTTCCATTTTTACAAGTGACTTGACATATTTCTTCGGCAATAATTTGCTGAGTCTGATATTTGACCCAAGCATAGAGGATCTTGCGGCGATATGCCTTATCCGGATATGCCTTTTGGAACCATTCCTTCTCTTTATCAATATCCGGGAGCGTATAACCGGTTAATTGGACGAAAGCGGGATTGACATAGATAAAGAATCCGTCTTTCCGAATCACAGAGATACCGAGCGGAAACTGATCGAAGATCATGGCATAGAGTTCCGTGGTAATGATCGGACTCGCCTCGGAACGGATGGTGTCCTCGCCTACACCTTTCTTCAGTTCAAGCTGGGCTCGCAGTGATACCAGCTCCTCGATCAGTTGCTGTTTTGTCTTGTATCTATCTTTCATAATAAGGTTGCATTTTTCAGCAAAGGGGGCAGGTTAGATAACACAAGAAGCGCCCTTCCGCCATCAAGCGGCGAAAGGGCGTCCATGATTTATGATCAATTCGTCATTTTTTTAATAGAAGTTTTTCCCAAACAAGCGCTGGCTTATGCCGGTCAGGTCTGCCCACTTCATGGGACCACCTTTGTCCGCTGGGAAGCCGACACCCCAGACCATGCCGACGTCGATCATCCGCACGTTATCGACAACTTTCCTGTCCAAGAGATCTTTTCCCGTCTTCACCATTGCTTCAAGAAGGCCCTCCTGGATCTGTTCCATGGTCAATTCACGAGTATCTTTCCTGGCAATAAAGGGCAAAATCTCCGGATCGACGCTGCCGTCTTTCAGGAAGAAGCCCTTACCGGATTTCTTCAATCCCATGCGCCCCGCTTCGACGACGTTGGCCAGCGTTTCCTGACGAATCCCCATTCCCTTGAAGATCTTGTAGGGAACATCGATGCCGACCTCGTCGGTCAGGCGGATGGGGCCGACGGGCATACCGAAGGAAGTCATGGCCTTATCTACCTTTTCGATGGCGTTACCTTCCTCAACATACTTGAAAGTCTCGAGAAGCATGGGGAACAGGAGGGCGTTTACGACGAAACCCGCATTGTCCCGGCAGACGATGGGACGTTTCTTGATGGCAGCGGCAAAGTTCAGGAGGTTGTCTACTGTCTCCTGGCTCGTCTGATCCCCCCGGATAACCTCTACAAGCTGCATCAGCCATACGGGAGAGAAGAAATGGAGACCGCCGAAGCGCTCCGGTTTCGTTACCAGACCGGCCATGGACTTGATGGCAAGGGAAGAGGTGTTACTCGCCACGACACAATCCTCCGGAATCACCTGACAGAGTTCCTTATAGACCTGCTGTTTGATTTTCAGATCCTCGAAGACCGCTTCGACGACAATATCCACATCCTTAAATTCCTCTCCGTATTCGGTAGTGGTAATAATGAGTTTCATGTAATCGTCCACGGCGCCTTTGAGACGTTTCTTCTCCGCCA
>JALNVY010000028.1 GCA_023231165.1 Syntrophales bacterium
AGGGAACGACCGTTCCCGTGACTAGGGGAATCGCTTTTACTGAAACCAACACAGAGATGGAATTCATCTTCGTCAAGGGCGGCTGCTACCGGATGGGGAACACCTTTAAGAGCAGAAAGGACAAGTTGCTTCCCGAACATCCGATTTACGTGGAAGATTTTGCTCCAACGACAGAGGAGAAGCCGGTTCACGAAGTGTGCGTGAGCGATTTCTATTTGGGAAAGTATGAGGTCACCAACCGGCAATACCGTCAATTCGTGCTTGAAACGGGGAGTCACATGCCGGAATGGGACGAGAATGAAAGCACCTACAACGTCTATACGGGAGGCAACGAGCATTATGCCATCATGGGAGATGCCTTGACGGCGGACGATCATCCGGTTGTCGGCATTTCCTGGCATGATGCGGCAGCGTTTACGGAGTGGCTGTCCAAAAAGGCAGGACGGACTTTCCGACTCCCCACGGAAGCGCAATGGGAGTTTGCCGCCCGGAGCGGCGGAAAAAAGGAGAAATGGGCAGGGACGAACGATCCTTCATCCCTGCGTAAGTATGCCTGGTTTGGCGATAATGCCGGAGAAAGAACTCGGGCCGTTGGACAGAAGCTACCTAACGGTCTGGGATTCTACGATATGAGCGGAAACGTATGGGAGTGGTGTCAAGACTGGTATGAGGGGCACTATTACGGCAGCAGTCCTCGCAACGACCCTCAGGGGCCGCCTGACGGCACAACGCGTGTCCTGCGCGGCGGTTCCTGGATCAGCATCCCGGCGACTATCCGGGTAGCAAACCGGGACTGGGGCTACCCATCCAGCAGGACCTCAATTTATGGTTTCCGCGTTGCCATGCCTGCGAGATAACAGGCGCAACAATGTAGTTGCCGCGATGATGGTCGCCGTCTTTGTCATTTCATCCATAGGTCCACGATGGATGGTGAAGCGCTTCTGCAAACCTTTCATGTTTTATCTCGGAGTCCACAAATGACGTCAATCACAAACGGATGTGCGATTCCTATGTTTCCTCTCCGGATAATCTCAATTGTTTTTGTGATCGTCTGCTGGGTTATCCCCGTACATGCGGACCAGTCACAGAGTTTCGTTTGGGTGGGTGACGCCCAGGGAGCCGACAATAGCAAACAGATCAACACGACGGTTCTCAACCCCATCGTGGACTCCATTCTCGCCCTGAGTACAAAGCCCAAGGTGGTGATCTTCGGCGGCGACATGGCCCACCGGGGCGGCACGACCAACATTACAGAATTCAAAACCCTGTTTACGGATCGCCTGGCCGCCGCAGGCATCCCCTCGGCCTCCACTGTGGGCAACCACGACCTCTATACACAGTCTGATACTCCCAACAATGAAGCACTGAAGAGACAACAAGAGTACCAGATCCTCTTTAACAGCACTTGGACCCAGAACGGTCCTTCTGCAGATTATAAGAATTTGGCCTTTTCATTCAATCTTGGTAATTCACTTTTCATAATTGCCGACAGCGTTTACGCCACCGAAAATGGTTCTTATCCGCCTTACGGCATCAATACGGTACAACAGAACTGGATAAAGGACCTGCTGAAAAGCAATACGGCATCTCATTCATTCTTTTTTACTCACGTCCCGGCATTCTCTCCCTGGGTACCGTCGGCAAATGGAGATATGAAGGACACCTGGAAAACGATCACCACCTCAGGCAATGCCACCAATACAAATGTCTCGATGATGTTTGCCGGACATGAGCATCTGTATTACCGGACCCTGCACGACGGCGCCTACGAGGTGCTGGCCGGATCCGCAGGCGCACCGCTGAATTGCCAGACCGGTCAATGCGGCCCTGTATATCAAGGCGATGTCTATGATCTTTACTACAACTATGCCATCGTGTCGATCAACGGCAGAGAAGTCACGGTTAGAGTGCTCGACCAGTACAATCGATTTATAGACGGATTCCAGTACTTTGACAATAGCGGGGTGAGTAACCAAACCATTCTCAACACAAGCACCATTGCGCCGGACCCGTCAGAAAATCAGCCTACCGGCATCCTCGCCGCCAGCTACAATACCATCACCAACAGCGCTTCAATAAGCAACGTCTTCACCGGCATCGATGCCGTCAACAACAACACCATCACCAATTCAGGCAGTATCAGCCCAACACCCGGCGGAAATGGCATCCACGTTTACGACAACAATACGATCACTAACGATGCCGAAGGAAAAATCACCGGAAACTCAGACATAACCACAGGATTTTGGGGAATACGCGTCAACACCGGAAATACAGTCGACAACAATGGTACGGTCATTGTTTCCGGAACAAACAGCATTGCCTTTTTGGCCCAGGGCGACAACAACACCCTTACCAATACCGGCGCCCTCAGCGCCTCCGGAACGGATTCCTACGCGGCGAAGTTTATGGGTACTGGGAATGCCCTCGTCAACTCCGGCACCATTTCGGGAAACCTCTGGTTCGATGCCGGAGACAACACCCTGACCAACAACGGAACCATCGATGGGTCCGGCGGCCTCTACAAGGCCGGATCGGGAACGTTGACCTTACGCGGGCCTACGTCGCATACCGGGGGGACGCATCTCAGTGGCGGCGTCGTCAATATCACCCAGGACGCCAGTCTAGGGGCCTTGTCTGGCGGAATGTTCTTTGACGGAGGAACCCTGCAACTGTCGGCGGATGTGACATCGGCCAGAAACGTGATCTTGAATGCAGGGGGCGGCACATTTGATACGAACGGTTATGGTTCTACATTGTCAGGCAACATTTCCGGAAGTGGTTCATTCACAAAAGTGGGAGCAGGTACAGTCACCCTGCGGGGAGCCAATACATACGGCGGGGGGACGACAGTAAACGGAGGGCTCTTTTTGGTGAACAACACCTCGGGAAGCGGTACGGGAACCGGAAGTGTGACCGTGGGAAACAACGGCAGTCTCGGCGGCGCCGGCACGATCGGGGGGAAGCTCATCAACACCGGCACTGTTTCGCCGGGCAGTTCCAGCAGCTCCATAGGTACTTTGACTGTAAACAGCAGCTATTCGCAGAATAATCCCGGAACGCTCCAGGTAAAGGTAGCATCTCCGACAAGCAATGATTTGCTGAAGGTCGGCGGCAGCGCAAATATTAACGGTACCCTGGAGACATTATGGCAGGGGGGCTCGATTCCTGTCCACGAGACGGTATTTGGAACGATCCTTTCTGCCGCTGCCGGCGTTTCCGGGAAGTTCGCCAATCTCAAAGGCAACAGGATCACCCCGACGTTATATCTTATGCCCCAGTATGACCGGGCCAATGAGGTTTATCTGATGGCGGATCGCGATTATGGCGCCAGCGACCTTGTTTCTATCCTGACAGAAAATCAGCGGGCAATTGCCAACATGCTCAGTCCCCTGGCCAATTCGGCAAGCGGTGATCTGGATACGGTGCTGGGCAAGATCGATGCCCTGACGACCGACGCTCAGGTGGCCGCCGCCTTTGACCAGCTAGCTCCCATCGCCGGTATGGCTCAAACCAACATGACCTCCGGGGTAGCCTCTTTTCAGAACAGCAATGTCACCTCCCGTCTTGGGGATTTGCGCGCGGGGGTGCAGGGGTTCAGCTTTCAGGGATTGGAAAACCTGGACTTGCTTTACGCCAACAGTTCCCGGAAACCCTTTCTCCTGGCCAGTAACAGCGATGATCTCCAGGGGATGATCCCCGTGGCCCCTGACCCAAACTGGGGTTTCTTCGTAAGAGGTAATCTTGTCCTGGGGGACCAGAAGGATACGGCGGGGCAGCGGGGCTACGATTTCAGGAATGGCGGCCTCACCCTGGGGACGGACTACCGCTTTTCGGAAAATTTTGTCGGCGGAGCGCTATTCGGGATGAATACCGCAAAATCCTGGATCAATGATGCCGGAAGTACGGTTAAGCTGGATGGTTATACCTTAGGGTTCTATGGAACCTATTTCCGGAAGTCTTTTTACCTTGACGGCCAGGCAAGCTACGGATGGAATAATTTTGACAATAACCGGCGGATCGTTTTTCCGGGTATTGACCGCACAGCGACGGCGAGTCCTTCCGGGGGGCAGGCAACGGCTTATGGGGGGACGGGTTATGATTTCAGCTTTGGTTCCTGGACTATCGGTCCGGCCCTCACGTTTCAATATCTCTGGATGAGTATAAACGGTTACGCCGAGTCGGGGGCGGACTCCCTGAATCTTCAGGTGGATCGTCAGACAACAGAGTCATACCAGGGGAGCGCGGGGGTCAAAGGGGCATGGAATTGGACGAAAGACAAACTTAGGGTAGTGCCGCGTCTATGGGGGTTTTACCGGCACGAGTTCGGAAATGTGAATCCGGCGACAATCGCCTCTCTTGCCCAAGGCAGTTCGGCCTTTACCATTGAGAGTGTCGCCCCGGAACGGAACTTCTTTAGCATAGGAGCGGGGCTCAACGTCCACTGGACAGATCGCGTCCTGGCTTATCTCAATTACGAGGCCCAGCTTGGGCAGAGCGCTTACAGCGCCCAGAGCATCACCCTCGGCCTCCGCCTTCAATTCTGAGAGGTCATTTATTTTGCCAGAGGGGCCGATGAGCGTCACCCGAGGGTCAGCACCGTGACCTGACTGGGACAGGAGCACATACCCGGCGCGTTGGGGAGCATGACCAGGCTATTCTGGCCGGTAACACTCGTCAAGCGCTGCGCCGGAGCGCCGTCAACAAATATGGTCACGCACCCCATCAGATATTCCGTCTGCCCGTCCATCAGATGGGAAACGACGCCGCCCATGACGCCGGTACAGTCGCCGAAACTTACCAGCCCCATGGAAAGCTGATTGATCGAAGGCATGCAGTCCACAAGGATATTATACGCTGCCGGGGCTGTCGCCGCCGACATGTTGATGTCCGGGTAAGGGATGGGGGTCGGAATGGGACCTACGGGGGTAATGCATACATCGGGAAAACCAAGATTCATTCCAGCGCCCTGGGATAACATGAACATAACAACCTCCTTTCCTTTATCCGAGATGGACCTGCCCGGCGTTGATCGTGACGATTTCCTCGGCGATATGCATGGCATTCTTGGAATGCATCGTAAGGTTTGTATCAACGAGATAGCGCGTCGATCCGGTCTGGACTTCCTCGTGATCCTTCACAAATCTGAAGGCGTCAATGAGTTTTTCCGTAAGCTGCTGGAAGATATTTTCCACTTTCCCGGCCACCGTCTTGATGCTTTCGAACTGAGAAAAAAGGGACTTCCCCAAAAATGAACATTCCTCGAATGAGGCATTGCCGGTCCTGGCTGCCAGGGAAAGTTTATCAGAAACGACCGACACCTCATCATCAGCCGAGATCGTAAGCCCTCCCCGGCGGATGTGAAGACTCGCATCCCCCTCCAGGATGATCTCATTGACATGCCCCAATGCCTGATTCTGTATCAGAACGGAGAGGATGAAACAGTTTCCCTCCGCATCGAAAACAGTAAGGACGGAATCTCCCTGCCTCGGACTCACAAGACAACTTGCCGCCTTCAGCGCCGGGTAACTGCCCAGCGAAGTCTCCACTCTCAGCAGATTATCTTCTTCCACTACCATACCGTACTCAAGATACGGCTGGGAATACTCCTTTATCCTTAAAAGTCTTTGCTGCATGGTTTATCCTCCGTATATGGTTCATCGTTTCCTGATACCATGAAAATGAACTCCTAACTATTTAATTTTAGAATAGTTACTCTTCCACCGGCGGACGCCAGTCTTCAGCCTCCGCCATTTCTTCATCCGTCCCCTTGACCAGCAGCATGTTTGCCTCGTCCCATTTGGTTTGGTCTTCGATAATACGATGCAATTTTGCCGCATACAGATTAGCCCCGCTAAAATCCGCCGCCGTCAGGTCGGCGTGAGAAAAATCGGTATAGGCGCAAAAGGCGTCCGCGAACACCGCCGCCCGGCATTTCGCTTTGGTGAAGATGCCGTTAAGGAGTTTTGCCCGTGTGAAATCAGCCCCGGTGGCGTCGCATTCCCCGAAAAAGGAATGAGACAGATCGGCCTCTTTGAACACGGTCTTTTTTAAAATCGCCCCCTTGAAAAGGGCGTTTTTAGCCCGAACGCCAGTCAGTTTGGCGCCGGTCAAATCGGCCTCCATAAACGTGGAGTATTGCAGGTCGGCGCCGGAAAAATCGGCGCCCGTCAGGTCGGCCTGCGCCGCATTCACCTGGAGGAAACGGGCGCCCTTGAAATCCTGGCCGGCAAGTTTACACCCCTGAAAGAGGATCTTACTGAAGTGAGCACCCTTAAATTTAGCATTGGTTAGGTCGGAGCCGTTGAACATGACCTTGAGGAGATCCGCCCCGGAAAAATCGGCGCCGATAAGTTTTGTGTGCTGGAGGAGCGCCTTTTCAAAACGGGTCTTTTTGAAGTTCGCCCCGGTCAGATCGGCGTGTTGCATCAGGGTCCAACTTACGAAGCACCCGGAAAAATCGGCCTTCGCAAGGTTCGCATGGGTGAAGAGCGTCTCATGGAGCGTCGCCCCTTGAAAGGAGGCCCCGGAAAAGTTCATCTTCATGAAATTGACTTTGGTGAGGTCGGTGCCGTGAAAGCGTACCCCGGAAAAATCACATCGTCTAAAGCCGGTCTTGAGGATCCGGGCGCCGGAAAGATCACCGCCTTTGAACGTGCAGTCTTCAAAACGTCCACCCGTGAGATCGAGCCCGGAGAGATCTATGCCCGTGAGATCGACGCCGGCCAGCGTTTCGTTGGCGCCTATGGCTTGTAGAACCTCTGATCGCCTCATGTAATCCCCTTTTCACTTCTCAGCGCTTCCGTACGCTTGAAGAGGAGCGACTTTTTCACATTCGCGTCATCCATCTGTGTCGCGCCGAAGATGGCCTTGTAGAAATCGACGGCGTAGAGGTTTGCCCCCCGCAGGTCGGCGTTTACAAGCCTTGATTTCCTCAGGGAGCCGCAAAAAAGGTTGATATGCCGCATATCCGCCCGCTCGAGATTTGATTTGGAAAACCGGCACGTCTTGGCGCAAACGCCATAGAGGTCGGCTCCGTGGAGGTCGCACTTCTCAATAAGCGCTCCGTCGAGGCATGATCCGGTAAATTTGCTCCCGGTCAGATCTGTTTCCCGCAGCGACCCCAGTGTAAAGGTAACATTACGGAGATCGGCCCCGGGCAGCCGCGAATTATTGCCCATGCGGGTTTTGTGCATATCCGCCCCGTAAAAACTTACCCCCTTGCCGTTAACCTCCATAAACATGGTCGAAGGGAGGGCGGCCTGAGAAAACTTTGCCCGGTCGAGGGTCAGCCTGCGGATGAGGCATCTCTCCATCCGGGCCCCCTTGAATTCCGTATCGGAGGCGTCCCCATCGGAAAAGACGGACAGATTTGCCTTGACGTCGTTAAATTTCGTTTTCACCAGGGAAGTCTTCATGATCGTGACCATAAAGAGGGTGCTTCCCGACAAGTCGGCCTCGGCCAGATCGGCGTCCTTGATAGTTGCCTGATTCATCGCGGCCGCCCGCAGATTGGCCTTTTTGAGCTTCGCCTTTATGAGCATGCACTTGTCCAGTTTTGACTTCTGCATAGAGGCGCCCGTAAAGTCGGCCTCTATGGCCATGACCTGGGTAAAGTCGGCGCCGTCCAGGATCGAACCGGCAAAATTGGTCTTTTGACATTGGGCCTGATTAAGATCGATGCCGCGCAGGTCGAGACCGGACAGGTCAACCCCGGCAAGCCTGGCAAAGGCAAGGCTCTCACCCCGGCCATGCATGGCGATGACCTCTTCCCGGGTCCTCTTGACCATGCGGTCCGTATCCATGCCGAACTTGGCAAACGTTGCCTTTGCCCCCGGGGGCATCTCCTGGGCCTTTACTTTTACCGACGCCGCGGCGGCCGTCTCCTTCGCCGCAGCGAGTTTTGCCATGCCCGCATCGTAACGAGCCTGGCCCTCCTGGCTCATCTTCTTGATATCAGAAGACATCTCGTTGAACTTCTGTTGAATATCCGGGGTAAGGGTTCCCTGTTTTTTCAGGGTGTCGGCGCTGAGGGCCAGCTTCGCGGTCATGCTATCCCCCGCCGCGGCGATGGCGTTAGGCTTGGGGCTGGGGCTGGCATTCAATACTTCCTCAGGGTCAAGACCGGCTTTTTTCAGGGTGTCCCCGACACGAGCGAGGAGCTCCGCCTTCATCTGTGCCTGCTTGGCCACAACGTCGCCCGTCTTCCCGTCCAGATAACCGCGAACCTCCTTGCCCGCCTTATCAACGAGGGCCTTGACGTCTATGGCGGGAATCGGCACGGTCAGGTCCTCGGCGGTGGGATGTTTACCCGGCTCCGGCAGTGATGGGGCGATTTTGTGCCTCTTTCTAAATGCTTCGGATAAGGCCTCCATGATCCAGGCCCGGATATCCACGCCCATTCTTCGGGCGGCGAAGAGATTATCGCCCTTGGGAAGGGCGTAGGGCCGGGAATCGGGATAGGCCTTCGTCCATGCTTCCCAATCCTTGGCGCCGGGCGCTGCTTTTTCCGGCATGACAACAAGGAAGACCTCCGCCCCTTTGATCTGAGCATCGCCATCCTTGGACGGTTTCTCATCGGGCCGGGCCAGGACGATAACCGAACAGGCATCGCCGATCTCCTGTTCCAGCAGAAGGGCCTGGAGCTCATCGCTTACCGCGACGATGGGGGCGCCATCCTCGGCGATGAACAGCAGCGGTGTTGCGTCGGAACCGTCGACAAGCTCACCGCTGGACACACTTCCGTCTTTTTGCCAGCCTCCATCTTTTTGCCGGTTTCCTCCGGGCAGGATGAGAATTCTGTTTAAAACGGCCTCGTTGAAACGGGGCATGACCAGGCCGGGCGGGATGACAAGGTCGTCCCCGCTCAGCGCATCGCCCTTCGGAGCGTCCGGGGACGGCTTCAGGCCCCAGATAGCCCTTGAGTCCTTTATTTCCCCTGGGTTTATGCCCAGCCAGGCCCGTTTGATCGTATCCTTCTCGATGCCGAGGGAATGAAGGGCGTTAAGGGCGTCACGGTCGGCCTCAAGATTTCGCCGGCATTGCACAATCAGGGGAAAGCCTCGATCGTGCCAGGGGTTGATCTTTTTCTGTTGGTCCAGCAATCCCTCCGGGGCAAACCCGGCCTTATCGAGGAGGGCCGCGGGAACGGTCATCCTTACCTTCGCCGCCCCTGCCTTGAGGGCCGTCGCCGCGTCCGCCTTCGCCTTCGCCGTCACCGCTTCAATATGGGTCAGACTTTCACCGATCTTGGTCGAGGTCGCCCGCAGGGTCCCCCGCATCCGTTCGAACATGGTCAGGTCGATTTTGGCAAGATGGCCATATTTGCCGTGGAGATCCCGGGACTGGGCCTCCAGCCGGTCGAGGAGGGCGAGGTTGTCCCCGATGACCTGCTGGCCGGCGGCAACTGTCTCGGCAGGGGTCCGGGGCATAACCGGGGCTTTCCCCGTGGCCTTTTTGATGGAGTGATCGATATCTTTCGGTATCCTCTTGACCCGTTTCATCATCTTGCCGATCTTCGTCGCCGCCTCCTGGAGGGGCGCCATATCCACGGGAACGGTCATGTCCATGGCCTTTTTCTGCTCTTCCAGGTAATGCTCCAGGGTAAGGGGCTGGTCTTTTAGCCGCTCCGTGGCAATGAAGATCCGCAGGACGTCTTCGTATTCTTCGTCGTATATCTCCGTCGTGCCACGGTACATGACCACCCCGCGCAAAATCGTGGGGAAAAGCCACAACGTATCCACGCGGGTGGTGACATTCTGGAAAACCTCCACCGCCGATTTCGGCGCTTCCTTCTTCGTGACGAAGCAACGAATGCGCAGTTCCGGTATGTGCGATGAGATAAGCTGCATATCGGGGTGCATGTTGCGGATCTCGATCGCCTCGCCGCCCTTGAAGAAAGCGTCGATATACTGGTCTTCGGGGGCGCAGTTGAAATATTCATAATCCATGTCGTCGGGGAAATAGGGCCACCGTTCTTTCAGCCATTTATCGTCGTAGGTCCCGGTCTTTTTCTGCCGCTGCGGCCTCATCATATCGACGACGCCAAATCCGGCGGGTTCAGGCCGGTCTTCCGGATCGCCAATGATCATGTCCCGGTATTCGATGTTCGGCAGCGGCGTCCATAGCTCTCCATCTTTCCTGAGCACCGGGGTAATGCCCTTCCCAATGGGATTGGCAGCGAAATCCTCACCGCCGAAGGCATTTCGCCAGGTAAGGGGCAGCTCGGAAAAAGGGACCGGGTCGGTAATAACATCGATGCCGGTGTTGTTATCTTCCCACCAGCGGTCGCCGAAAACGGCGATTTCCTTGCGGAGGTTGCCAACCCGGAAAGAAACCGTGGAGGTGTTTCTAACCGTGCCCCGGGGTGAAAAACACGATCCCGTAAGGAGCACCTCCCCGCGCGGTTTCGGCATCCCAACGTCAAGGATAGGCGTGGGCTTTAACTGATCGGGGATCGTTTTCCACAACTCCTGTTCCGTAAGGGGATCATCGGGGGCCGTGAGATCGAAATAGACAAATACGGTCAGGGCCAGATAGAGTTTGTCCTGTACCCCGAAGGGTTTCACAAACAGGGAATGCTGATTTTTCTTATAGATTTTCATCGTTTCCTTGCGGGTAGAGGTTTGTCCGACCGCCCAAGCTTACCATCACCTATCCTCTGCTTAAAGAATGCTGCAGAGGGCTGTAATTGTGCTCTCTTCAGCATGAACGTTCGTCTGCGACGCGATAGTGAGCGTAGCCATGGCGGCTGTCTCTAATTTGGAACCGAGGACTTTTACTTCATCGCCGACGGTCTTCGTGTCTTGTCCTACTACGTCGATCCGCTCACCCAGGGCCTTGGTCGAGGCGGCAATCGCCTTGGTCGATTCGGCGATGGCCTTTTCCTCTGAGGCGGTCACCTCCGCTTTGGTGGCAAGGGCAACGGTCTTGTCTGCTATGGCTTGAGTAACAACCGCCGACACATGAGTTCTGTCATAATCAACATCCGTTCTCAGGGTTGAGGCCGCGAGTTCGGTAGCGGCTACCTTGTTGTGCTCAACCAGTAAATCTGCTTTCGTTGTGGCGATCTCGGTCTTCAGCCCTTTTATTTCTGTATCCGAGGCGCTGTAGCTCCATTTTGTGGGCGAAAACTCCTGGTAGGCAATAGCACTGGTAATCATCCTCTCCCCGATGACGGTATCGAAACACGCCCCACCAACGGTCTCTACAGACAACCCAAGAATGGTCGTCGTTTCTTCCCCGAGGATGACGGAATTTGACGACGCCGCTTCAATATCGAGCAAGCCGTCTGTATAAAGATGCATCCCGAAATGGTCCGGATCCGATTCCATAGTTTTCCCTTTCCAGTCTGGCGCATCCGCCGGAGGCGGGTCATTGGGGGCCCCGATACGGACGTAGCTTCCCTGATTCGGTGAATGGAGGAGGATGCGTTCACTCCCCGCCTGATCCTCTATGGAAATCTTGTTCTTGCCGGCCGTATGGATAACCGACATGGACTGGTTATCGCCACTGACGCGGCTCGGGGTCTCGGGATTCGGCACCGCGCCGGCAATAATAGGCCGGTCGGGATCGCCGTCGATGAAGGTGATCAGCACCTCCGTTCCTTTATGGAGGGGAAAATGCATGCCGTGGTCGGAGCCGGCATAAGGCTGAGCCATCCGGATCCAGTTCGAGGCCTTGCCGCCGGTCCGGCCGGAAAGATCGAAGGGGAACAGGATCTTGTACCGGCCCTGCGGATCAAGCTCTGCGTATTGACCGCTTCCCGCCGCATCGATCATTCCCGAGATCGTGCCGGAAATTTTCGGTTTTTCCGCCTTCGCCTCCGGACGGAACTGGACCGACCCGGGGATGGCACTGAAATAGTTGTGATAATAGATTTTATTTTCTTCATCGCCACTCTGCCCCACGCTGATACCTGACAACAGATAGCCGGTCTGATTGCCTTCATGATCGATATCGGTAATCAGATAATTCTGGTTGACGCCTTTCCGATAGTGATTTTCGAGGGTAAAGGTAAAGCCGGGCAGCATAAACGGAACAGATCCTTCGCCAAGATATACCTCCCGGCGGCAGAGAATGCTTTCGGCCCTGATCTTGGCCAGGCGCTTTCCCTCTTCGGGTGTTTTGATATGTTCATTGTAAAAGAAAACCGTCCCCCGTCCTTTCGGGTCCACATTCGCCTCGCCGCTCATTTCCAGGGAAGGCTTCCGATAGTTGTAATCCTTCAGAAACACCTTCTCCGGCATCAGGCTCCGGCGGCAATGAAAAGAGGCCACCACTTCGGCGGCACGCAAGGCTTCGAGTCCG
The DNA here is from genome assembly GCA_023231165.1 of Syntrophales bacterium. Lineage (GTDB taxonomy): Bacteria > Desulfobacterota > Syntrophia > Syntrophales > UBA8958 > UBA8958. The sequence goes on from JALNVY010000028.1 coordinate 12,310, forward strand.
GAAGGGGGTGAATAGGTGAGGACCTTGCCCGCAGCGAGGTCGGTGTGGGCAAGGCGCGTATCTGTAAAGATCACCTTTTCGCCGCTTTCCGTCTGGTCAAAATAGTAGTAGATGCCCTCCCGTTCCAGCCAGCGGGAGAGAAAGTTCAGGTGGCTTTCATTGTACTGGCATACGTATTCAATGGGCTCATAGTCGCCCTGGAGACGAAATTCAAAATCAATCGGCGTGAGGCCGCCATCGATAAGCACCATCCGGGCAAACTCCGGGAAGGATTTGTTGAGGATAATCTGGTTATGCTTGGTAATAGACAGCCACCAGAGCCGGGGGACAAGATAGGCCCGATAAAAGGCATAGCCTCCGATCGCATGAAGATGCTCAAAATGGGTGATGATGCCGTTGTAAATCGCATCTCCCCCTGTTTCCCGATGGAATACAAGCTTGGCCGTTCCCTGCATGATCACATCGAAATCTACTTCGAGATTGTCCGAAACAAGCATGATCTCAAATTCGTAGGGTTTTGATATCCCTTCCGAACCTTTCATGCTTATCACTCCAAAGGTATCTTCAGGCAGGGCCTTTGAAATAAAAGAAAATTTTTTCGCCGTAAAGTAATTCATTATTGTTCTGCCCTCTCTCCATGATCATGCCTTCTTAGCGGAGCGAGTATAAGATAGATTCTCCCCTCATGTCAAAATTATTTCAGTCCCGGCAACGCACTATTCCGCGCTAAAAGGGGAACAATCGGGGGGGGCCGTAAGGCCGAAATAGACAAAAACGATCGGGGCCGGATAGAGCTTGTCTTGCCCCCGAAGGGTTGCATGAACAGGGAATGCTGTTTTTTCTTATAGACTTGCATTGTTTCCTTGCGGGCAGTATTATTCCCGCGCTGGAGCGTGGGAACGATACTGCGATACTGCTTCCTTACCAATGGAGGTTTAGCCGACCGCCCAAGCTTCCCATCACTTAACCTGTTAATTAAATTATGCTCAAGAGACCTGCCAAATGGTTTGATTCCGTAGTTACCTTCGTCTCGGCCACGATAATTTTAGTGGCTTCGCCGATGTTTTCTACCTTGGTACCGAGGAGCCCCACGCTGTCACCGATGGCAGTGGTTTGTAATGCCAATTCTGTATACTGCTCGGCAATGGCTTGCGTCGCGGAACCAAGCAACGTGGTCCCTTCTGCTATGGCCTCCGTCTTTGCGGTGGCAACCTCCGCTTTTGTTGCATAGACTCCATTCAAGGTTGTTACTGCCTGAAGAATATCGTCATCCAGCTCAATCTTTTGATTAGCAAGCTCTGTTTTCAGGTTCGTAACCTTGAGTTCGGTAGCGACTACCTTGTTATGCTCACGCCTTAAAGCTGTTTTCGTATCGTGAATCTCCGTACGCAGCGCTTTCACATCCGTATCCGTGGCGCTGAAGCCCCATTTTGTAGGCGAATACTCATGGTAGGCAATAGCACTGGTAATAAATCTCTCCCCAGCGCAAAGATCGATATCCGCCCCAAGAACGGTGTCGACAGACAACCCAACGATGGTCGACGTCTCTTCCCCGAGGATGACCGAATTTGACGACGCCGCTTCAATATCGAGTAACCCGTCTGTATAAAGATGCATCCCGAAGTGGTCCGGATCCTTTTTCATGGTATCCCCTTTCCAGTCTGGCGCATCCGCCGGAGGCGGGTCATTGGGGGCCCCGATACGGACGTAGCTTCCCTGATTCGGCGAATGGAGGAGGATGCGCTCACTCCCCGCCTGATCCTCGATGGCAATCCTGTTCTTACCGGCCGTATTGATGACCGACATGGACTGGTTGTCGGCGTTGACGGGGCTCGGGGTCTCGGGATTCGGCACCGCTCCGGCAATAATGGGCCGGTCGGGATCGCCGTCGATGAAGGTGATCAACACCTCCGTTCCTTTGTGGAGGGGGAAATTCATACCGTGGTCGGAACCGGCATAAGGCTGAGCCATCCGGACCCAGTTTGACGCCTTCCCGCCGGTTCGTCCGGAAAGATCGAAAGGAAATAGGATCTTATACCGGCCCTGGGGATCAAGCTCTGCGTATTGACCGCTCCCCGCCGCATCGATCATTCCCGAGATCGTGCCGGAAATTTTCGGTTTTTCCGCCTTCGCCTCCGGACGGAACTGGACCGGCCCGGGGATGGCGTTGAAATTGTTGCGATAATAGACTTTATTTTCTTCATCGCCGGTCTGCCCTACGCTGATACCTGACAACAGATAGCCGGTCTGATTGCCTTCATGATCGATATCCGTAATCAGATAGTTATGGTTAAAGTCTTTCCGGTCGTGATTTTCGAGGCTAAAGGTAAAACCGGGCAGCATAAACGGCACAGACCCTTCGCCAAGATATACTTCCCGGCGGCAGAGAATGCTTTCGGCCCTGATTTTGGCCAGGCGCTTTCCCTCTTCCGGTGTTTTGATATGTTCGTTGTAAAAGAAAACCGTGCCCCGTCCTTTCGGGTCCACATTCGCCTCGCCGGTCATTTCCAAAGAAGGCGTCCGGTAGTTGTAATCCTTCAGAAATACCTTTTCCGGCATCAGGCTCCGGCGGCAATGAAAGGATGCCACTACTTCAGCGGCACGCAAGGCTTCGAGTCCGGAAGGGGGTGAATAGGTGAGGACCTTGCCTGCGGCAAGTTCGGTGTGGGCCAGGCGTGTGTCCGTAAATATCACCTTTTCGCCACTTTCCGTCTGGTCAAAATAATAGTAGATGCCCTCCCGTTCCAGCCAGCGGGAGAGAAAGTTCAGGTGGCTTTCATTGTATTGGCATACATATTCAACGGGGTCATAGTCGCCATGGAGGCGAAATTCGAAATCATCTGCGGTGAGGCCGCCATCGATAAGCACCATCCGGGCAAACTCCGGGAGGGATTTATCGAGGATAATCTGGTTATGCTTGGTAATAGACAGCCACCAGAGCCTGGGGACAAGATAAGCCCGATAGAGGGCATAGTCTCCGATCGCATGAAGATACTCAAAATGGGTAATGATGCCGTTATAAATAGCGTCTCCCCCTGTTTCCCGGTGGAATACAAGCTTGGCGGTTCCCTGCATGATCACATCGAAATCTACTTCGAGATTGCCCGAAACAAGCATGATCTCAAATTCGTAGGGTTTTGATATCCCTTCCGAACCTTTCATGCTTATCACTCCAAAGGTGTCTTCAGGCAGGGCCTTTGAAATAAAAGAAAACTTTTTCGCCGTAAAGTAATCCATTATTGTCCTCCTTACCTCTCCATAATCATGCTTTTCTTTGTGGCGGTAGTATAGATATATTCTCCCCTCATGTCAAAATTATTTCAGTCCCAGAGTAGTATAAGTATGGTATCACACCTTGTATTTTTCGGTCAATATCTCATTGACACATCGGGCTGTCCATCGTATGATTTTAAGACTCATCATCACCCCTACCCTCCCTTGAGGGGGAGAGAGAAAGGTGGATTATCCTGTAAAAAGGTAACCAATGTTAAAACGGATTTTGATACCGATTCTGTGTTTTGTCCTCTTGCAGTCGGGCGTTTTGATCATGGATACCGGATGGGGGCCTGTATCTGCCGCCGAGAAGAAGCTCGTCGTCGGCATTGCCGATGATCCGCCTTATACATTCAAGAACGAGCAGGGGAAGTGGGTCGGAATAACGGTGGATCTCTGGCGCCAAATCGCCCGGGACTTGAAACTGGATTATTCTCTGAAGGAGATGACTCAGGAAGAAGTCTTGAATTCCCTTCAAAACGGCTCTGTAGATTTATCGGCCGACGCCATTATCATCACCTCAGGGCGGGAACGGCGTTTTGAGTTTACCGTGCCCATTGCCAGCACGCGTGTAGCCGTGGCAACCCTTTACGATGCGGAAGATCACCCCTGGCTGGCAGCCCTGAAGATATTTTTTTCCTGGGGCACCTTGAAGATTCTTATCGTCCTGTTGATAATATTGTTTTTACT
>JALNVY010000029.1 GCA_023231165.1 Syntrophales bacterium
CGTCGCCACTCTTCTCATGGGCGTGGTCTGGGGCTGCATCTATTATAAGTATCCGAACTTCTGGGGTGTGACCATCTCGCACGCCCTCCTCGGGGCGGTCGCCATTACGGCAGGCATGATTTAACGGCTTCCTGTTGACAAAACGAGAAAATCCGAACAAGCTCATCAATCATCTGATCGATACGAACGTTCCAGAGATCAAAGCGATTCTATTCCAGGGCCACAGGCTTGCACAGATATTGCTCATCCTTTGCCGCACGGGCGCACTTCCTGCAGATGAATTTCGGATTCCCGACAATTTGTTTAAGGGTCTCCATGTGTTCTTCGATTTTTTCTTTTTTGTACTTGCACAGGGTTTTTGTATCATCGGACATTTGACCTATCTCACTTTCACAATTGATATGCCATAATCATCCACATTACAATCTATGTCATGGACCCGCAGCCATTCAAGCTCGATGGTCATCTGGTCTTGGCGGCTTTTCTTCTCCTTCTGTACATCTGCCTCAATCTTTAATTTCACGGGATCATCCGTTTTCGTGATTCAATGACAATCCGGCCATTTTTCAGAGCGGCGACCAAGTTTTCCAGGTGCCGGACCGTCTCCATGAGGCCGATGGTTATCTTGACCTTTATCCGCCCCTCTTTCAAGGGAATGGGGCTCGGGTTAGTTTCTTTTCTCTGGGGGAGATGGGCGGCTGGCGTGTCATTGACCGTTGCCCATCCTTCCGGAGACCCACAGGACTTCGGTTCAAATTCTGTGATGCCGTCATCCGCACAAACGACTGTTGCTGCAGGCATTGGCGCAGCGACATGGGCGGCCTCGAAGCAGTCCAAGGGCAAGGCCTTGAAAAATGCCATGACGTCCTCTGGGATATCATCCCTCCGGTCGATGGGTACGGACATGACCGCGTTGATAAAGGCCTCCATAAGGTCGTCATAACCTTTTTTGTGGATGGTAATCCTTGTTTCAAGGAGGTGTTCGTGCTGATTAAAGATCTTGCAGATCTCCTTCACATCGAAATAGCTGATATCATGAGTCTTTTTATGTGCCATTGATTCTTCCTTTCTAAAGGGTGGGTCTCAGTGGTTACTGACAACTCTATAGCGAACAATTGTTGCAGTATTACGACGTTTTGATGAAGATTCACGAAAATTCCTGTTGTCAAAATCCTTCTTCATATATCTCCATCATGAAATCCGTCTCCGTTTATGTTCATCAATTCTTAATTAAACGTTGATACGCCTGTAACAATTATCCCCTATACTATGCCCCAATATGATCAAGCGCGATGTAAAAAAGAAGACCAAGATCGTCGCCACTATTTCCGATAGGCGTTGCGACGTGCCGTTTCTTACGTCCCTCTATCAGGCGGGAATGGATGCGGTCAGACTCAACACGGCCCACCAAACTCCGGAAGGGTCCATGAAGGTAATTCTAAATATTCGCGCCGTATCGGACCATATTGCAATTATGGTTGATACGAAAGGCCCTGAAATCAGAACTACCCATATTTCCGAACCGATTGCCGTCAAAAAAGGAGATATCCTGCCCTTCAGGGGCGATCCGGGCGGGGAATCATCCCGCTCATACGTCTATGTCAGCCACGGGGCATTTGTCGATGAAACTCCGATCAAGAGCCATATTCTCATCGATTATGGAGATACGGAACTCCTTTTCTGCATCGATCAGGATGTGGATTTCATCGCCCATTCCTTCCCTTCGTCAGAAATAAGGAAGATGTGATATCACTTCAAGAGATTCTGGATAAACGGAATAGCCCAATCAAGATCATCGCTAAGATCGAAAACCAATCCGGCGTGAACCATATCGATGAAATCCTCGATCATGCCTACGGTATCATGGTGGCCCGCGGTGATCTGGCCATCAAAATTCCCTATGAAAGAATACCGGGCATTCAAAAGATGCTGATCAGCAAGTGCATTGCCCGTCGGAAACCCGTAATCATCGCCACGCAGATGCTCCATTCGATGATCAAAAATCCCCGTCCGACACGGGCCGAGCTCAGTGACATTGCCAACGCGATCTACAGCAAAACGGACGCCATCATGCTGAGCGGCGAGACTACCGGCGGAAAATACCCGCTGGAAGCGGTAAGCACCATGGCAAAAGTCGCCGTGGAGGTCGAAAAGTCCCGTAGTGACATCCATAAAACCCCCAGCGTTATTTTGACGAACGATAGATCGGCCTATCTGACTAAAACGGCGGTGGAATCGGCTATAAAGCTCAACGCTAAGGCCATTATCGCCGACACCTCGTCGGGTAATTCCATTCGCAACATTGCTGGATTCCGGGGCCGCAAACCCGTCTTCGCCCACTGCTACGATCAGCACGTCGTAAGACAACTTTCCCTGTCCTTTGGCGTCTTTCCTGAATATATTCAAATGACGGAGAGCCCCATGATTTTGTTCGCAAGGCGCTTTTTCACCATCTGGAGAGCGGCAGTCTTCAGGAGAACGATCTTGTGGTCGTTTTGGCCGGAAACTTCGGGAACAGTTTCGGACCATCATTTATTGAAATTACACCGGTCAGCCTTTTCATGATGGAGAAAAATATAAAGGAGGGTTCTTGAGAAAAAAAATCTTTGTTCTTGACACCAACGTCCTTCTTCACGATCCTCGGTCCCTTTTTGCCTTTGAAGACAACGAAATCGTCCTTCCCTTCAGCGTCATCGAGGAAATTGACAATCAAAAAAAAAGGCAGGACGAAATTGGCCGCAATGCCCGGACAACATCTCAGGAACTGGACAGACTCCGGGGGAAGGGGCGTCTGTCGGAAGGCGTCGATCTGCCGTCCGGCGGTCGTATCAAGATCGAATTGAATCATCGCTGGTCAGGGGAATCATTGCCGGCGGGCATGGACAGCAGCAAGCATGACAACCGGATCCTCTCCGTCGCCCATTATCTGCATCATTCCGAAAAGAGGCAGGTTTATCTCGTAACCAAGGATCTCAATCTGCGCATCATGGCCGATGTGTTAGGCATTCCCGCCCAGGATTTCTTTAACGACAAGGTGGATTATGCCAGACTATATAGCGGGATTGAAGAGTGGCATACCTCGGCCGAAGTGATCACGTCCTTTTATCGGGAAGGTTGCGTCAAGGTTGATGAAAGCCTTGCCGCCCGTCCCAACCAGTGCATAGTAATGCGTAACGGGTCTTCTCAGTCGGCCCTGGCCCGTTTTTATCGTGGTCAGCTCCACAACCTCTCCCACGGGGACAGCGCGAATTTCGGAATCCGGGCGCGCAACAAAGAACAGCGCTTTGCCCTCGAAATGCTGCTCAACAACACCATCAAGGTAGTCACCATGATCGGGCGCGCCGGTACGGGAAAAACCCTTTTGGCGATTGCCGTGGGTCTTGAAAAGGTCGTGGAACAGAAAAGCTACGCTCGTCTCCTTATCACCCGCCCTGTTATGCCCATCGGGAATGACCTGGGCTATCTACCCGGTTCCAAAGAGGAAAAACTCAGGCCATGGATGCAACCGATCTATGATAACATGGAGCTTCTCTTCAGTAACAATGCCCAGCCGAACAAGCTCATAAATCATCTGATCGACACGGACGTTCTGGAGATGGAGGCCCTCACCTATATCCGCGGCCGGAGCATTCCCCGGCAATTCATCATCTGTGATGAGGCGCAGAATCTATCGCCCCACATGATCAAGACCCTGATTACCCGGGTGGGGGAAGGGACGAAGATCGTTTTTACGGGGGATCCCGAACAGATTGACCATCCCTATCTAGACGCCAGCAGCAATGGGCTAAGTCATCTCGTGGATCGATTGAAAGATGAGGAAATCGCCGGTCATGTTACTCTCGTTAAGGGAGAACGCTCCCCGGTGGCGGAGATGGGGGCCCGCTTGCTGTAGATATCCAGATGAAATAGCTTAACATATCTTTAACGCAAACGTAATCGTTCCTTCATAAAACAATTGTACAAGCCACGGACTACTCGCGTAAGGTAACAATCTTAGCAATGAAAACGGAAAAAGACGGGTTCCCCGTCCCTACAGAGATTACGGAATGGGAGCAGGCGGTATATGATCGGCTCGTTTCCGTTGAGCTTAACGAGGAACAAGTTGAGCGCATCATTCATCCAACCACTATTTATGAAAAAGAAGATACCGTGCTGGCCATTCACTGGCATCCGGAGATGGCGTCCCTGGAACTGGTGCGGAAGCGCCTTCGCGCCATGTATCCCAACGCCGTTCAGACCCTGATCATCCCGACGCAGCATAACGAGTTGATGACATACGACGACTACACAGGAGCGGAGGTGGATTGCCGCGCTGCGGCGTTCAACAGGAAGATTCAGATCCTTCTGCACTTCGCAAAGGAGAAGATCGCGGAGGCGCATGTCCTCAAGTCCATGATTGCCCATACCTATAAATACCGCCAGACTCAGTTCTTCGAATTCATTGATACTATCCTGGAGCCAGCGTACGAAGAACGTCTTCAGGAAGCGGCGCGTTTAACAGTTACAGAAGCAGCGCTGGTGGCCTTTACCAGGGATCATACACGAAAACTCCTCAAGCTCGTTATGAAGAACTTTTCCGCAACCCCTGAAATTTCTTTCAAAAATAAGCTCCTGATCAATTATTTTTATGCCCTCCGGGAACGTTACGAATCCCATACGGTGGAGCGGGCCGTAATTTTTCTGGCCGGGGTGAAGGAAATCGTCAAAAAACACTTCCGCCTTGATTATTTTTATGAAGTCAATGAAATTATTGAAGAGACGAGGGCCTTGGGGGGCGGGGTGATTGTTCCCCATCCCGAACAGTTCTGGCCCGTGCTCCTGGCGGATTACAATGTGGACGGGTATGAGGTCTGGAACCCCCAATCCCAGGAATTCACAGAATTTCTCATTCAGGTCGTGCTAAAGAAAAACAGGGAGTTAAGGGGAGTCCAGCGGCCTTTCCTCGTCGTCATGGGAGATGATACCCATCTAAGTGAAAAGATCCTTGCTCCGGCCAGTCAGCAACCTGATAAGGCGGGCCGTGAGGTTGGCTATCAGCCGGCGTGGCAGGATTTGGCTATCCGCAAGAGCCTCAATATGGGAGATTTCGAAAAGCATAAGATTATCGAGGAATACAGAAGCCGCCTTCGTTAAGGGGCCGCAAATAAGGGGGGTGAATATGGAGGAAGAGAAAACCTTTCAGCATGAATCTGTCGAAGATAAAGATTCCATCGTGAAATACCTGCAGACGCTGTCCGAAGGATTCCGGAAGCGGAAACTGGAATTCCAGAGCGGACAGGAAAAAATCGTGCTGGAGCCTGCCGGGCTCATCCAGGTGGAGATCAAGGTGAAAAACCGCAGCCGTAAATCAAAGATATCATTGAAGTTTACCTGGAAAGATCAGCCGGCTCGCCGCCGGGAACGTCATTTGAGCATAGAATCCAGCCATGAATAAATCCGCCATGTTTGCCTTTGAAGGTTTGAATGAGAATTTTCAGTTTCTCGTCCTCAAGATCCGCCAGCAGATGGAGGACACGCTCAAGACACTGGAATCTCATGAGCAGGTGATTCCTGCGGAGGTGAAGTTCCGGGAAGACTACATCGACAATCTCAAGGTCATTATCGAGCGGAAAAGCTACAAGAAGATACTGAAGAGCCGGACGGATGAGAACCGCGTTATCCGCATCATGGGCTCCCTGAACACCGCCGTCAGCAATCTGGAGGAGATCGGCGATCACCTCGTCAGTATCGTGACCCAGACCCATTACTTCAAAGATCGGTACTTTCTCGATCAGTTCGATTATCAATCCTATTTCCGGGAAATACTGACGGCGACGGATCTCATCGTGGAGAGTCTTTTCCGGGGCAATATCAAGAACGCCCTGATCATCTGCCGTTCGGAAATCGAACTGGACCGCCTCTACAAAAGAGATTTCGACACGATCATGAGCATACTTCAGGTAGGTAGGGAGATCGGCGATGCGATTACCGCCTTGAATATCCTGCGCTATCTGGAACGTATCGGCGATTCCCTCCTGAATATCGGCGAGGCCATCATCTCCGCCTATGCGGGAACGCGCCTGAAGATCTTTGAATATATCGCCCTGAAGGAAACCCTGGATTCATCCAGCGAGGAATTCGTTCTCGAAGACCTGAACGTGGAAACCAAATCCGGCTGTCGGATTGAGAAGGTCATCAACAGGCCGTCCCGGACGGATACCCAGGAGGTCATTTTTAAGGAAGGCGATGCGGGGAAACTCCAGCAGGAAAACCGTAAGCTGGAGGAATGGCAGTCCCTCGTGCCGGGCCTGACCCCCAAGGTGTTCGGATTCCAGGTCCTGGGAGAAAAGGCGATTCTGCTTCTCGAATACCTCCACGGCCATGATTTTCAGGATATTCTCCTCGGCAAGGACAGCAGCGTCCTGAAAAAAGCCATCAGCCGTCTGACGTCGCTGGTTGAGGTGATCTGGACGAACACAAAGAGCGATGAGGTCGTGCAGGCCGGCTTCGTCAATCAGTTGTTGAAGAAAATCCCCAACGTCTATCACGTGCACCCCAAGTTTGTCGCCCAGACGAAGTTCATCGGCGGCCTGAAGCAGTCCTCTTTGCAGGAGCGCCTGGAAAGGGCCGCCGCCATCGAAGCGGAACTTGCCGCCCCTTTTTCCGTTTTTATTCACGGCGATTTCAACACCGATAACATCATTTACAATATCCAGGAAGACAGGATCTACTATATCGATCCCCATCGGTCCGTCCAGATGGATTACGTTCAGGACGTGTCGGTATTCATGGTATCCAATTTCCGCATCCCCGTCTTCGATGCCAACATCAGGGAGCGCCAGGCTTGTGTCATCGATTTTTTTTACCGGTTTGCCAAGTCGTTCGCTGAGAAGAATCAGGATGTGAACTTTGATGCCAGGCTGACTTTGGGTATTATCCGTTCCCTTGTTACCTCAACACGGTTTATCGTCAAGGAGGAATTCGCTAAGGTACTATATTTCCGAGGGTTGTACCTCCTGGATAAACTTCTCGATCACGAGGGGGCTTCTTGGGACACCTTCAGGCTTCCCGATGATGTATTTATGAGTTAGCGGGTATCGGCACAGCCCCATAGGGGAGTGTTTAAATTAATTTACGAGGTGACGCTGTATGATCAAAATAGGTGTGGTGGGCGTGGCAGGGGGGTGGTCCTCCGAGGAGATTGCCAGGACTCTTGAGGAACGGACGGGATACCGCCTGCTGATTGAGATGGATCATGTGAAATACTCTTCAGAGCGAGAGAGCATGTTTTTTGGAGATGTGGATCTCATGAACCTCGACGGGCTTATTGTCAAAAAGATCGGCGCCCGTTACAGCCCGGACCACCTCCAGCGCCTGGATATGCTGAAGTATTTATACAAACGCGGTCTGCCGGTTTTTTCCAAACCGTCGGCCATTGCCCACTGCCTGGACCGGTTGAGCTGCACCCTTACCCTGCGGAACGGCGGGGTCCCCATGCCGCCCACGGTGCTGACCGAGGATATCGAAGAGGCGGCAGATGCGGTTAAAAATTTCGGACGGGCCGTCTTCAAACCCCTTTTTACATCCAAGGCGCGGGGTATGCAGATCATTTCCGGAGACGACGCAAATCTGTCCGCCCGGATCAGGGAGTTCAAAAATATGGGGAATTCAGTCATGTATATCCAAAAAATGATCCATATCCCCGGTCGCGACCTGGGGGTGGCTTTTCTTAACGGTAAATATATCGGTACATACGCCCGGGTGAGCAACGGCGAGTCCTGGAACACGACGACCGCCAACGGCGGAAGGTACGAGGCCTGTGATCCGGAAAGCGATGTCATTGAATTGGCCCGGCATGCCCAGGAACTGTTCCGCCTCGATTTCACCTGTGTTGATGTCGTCGAGACAGTGGACGGACCAATGGTATTTGAAGTGTCGGCCCTGGGAGGATTCCGAGGTCTCTGGGAAGCCCGGCGCATCAATGTTGCCGGCATGATTGTTCATTCCGTATTGGAGAGTATTGGTCATGGAAAGCTTGATTGATGTAAAAGGGCTGAAGGAATCCCTGCTGGAACGTTATCCGTTGAAAGCGAGTCTGTTTCTCGGTCTGGGGGATATCATCATCCAGATAAAATCCAATTCCGAGGCTTTAATCGGGGACCTGCGCCGCTATTTTCGTGAATTTATCTCCTGGGAGTCCCACGAAGACATCCTGATCTATGCCATCGAGACGGATCGTGAATCCTTTTTTCTGCCTTTCCAGGAAAAGGAACCCGATCCCGGCAAAACGAAGATCAAGGAAGAATACTGCGATCTTCCAGATGGACGTATTGTTCGCAAGCGTTTGACTGGACTTGTCCTGATATTCAGCGGCCAATGCAATCTGGCTGTCGGCCCCTGCACGGCCAACAGCAATCAAATCGTCAATTTCATCAATAACCGCTTCATCGAGTGGATGCTCCGCCGGGGCAGTCTGCTGGCCCACGCCGCCGGGGTATGTCTGGGCAATCGGGGGTTGTCCGTTGCCGGTTTTTCCGGGGCGGGGAAAACGACCCTCGCCCTGCACCTTCTTACCCGCGGTGCGGCCTTTGTCAGCAACGACCGCCTCCTTGTCCACCGCCGTGACAAATCGGTGCGGATGTACGGCGTTTCCAAACACCCACGTGTCAATCCGGGCACTCTGCTCTCCATCCGGAGGCTGGAAACCGTCATGTCGGAAGAGGAACGGGAGGCTTTTGGCCTCTTGAACGGTGACGATCTCTGGGCCCTGGAACATAAATATGACGTTATTATTGATGAGGTTTTTGGAAATAAGAAATTTAATTTGAGCGCCCCCCTGAACGGTTTGCTACTCCTGAACTGGAAGCGGAACGGCGTACCCCTGAATATCCGCCCCATCGATATCGCCCAAAGGTCTGATCTCCTCGCCGCCTTTATTAAATCACCAGGACTGTTCTTTCTTCCCGAAAGCGGGGTCGCGCCTCCTGACCTTTCCCCCGAACGCTATGTGAACATCCTACAGCGTTGTGAAGTGTTCGAGGCCTCGGGCGGCGTTGATTTCGACGAGGCGGCGGATTTCTGTATCGATTTTCTCAGCCGGGAAGGAAGTGACCATGTTAGAACCTGAGACCAGGGGCGGACATGTCGAACGACAACGGGTTCTGGTCCGGCATACGGCAATCGTTCCCGACGACGCAAAACTGGCCCGTTATGAGAAAACACCGGAACTTGGACCGCGCCTCCTGTTTTTCAGCGGCGGCTCCGCCCTGAAGCGGGTCAGTAAGAACCTGATCGACTATACTCATAATTCTATCCATATAATTACGCCCTTCGACGACGGCGGATCTTCGGCGATGATCCGCGATGCCTTTGACATGCTCTCCATCGGAGATTTACGCAACCGCCTCATGGCCCTTGCTGATCAGACCGTCAAAGGCAACCCGGAGATCTACCGCCTTTTTTCATATCGCCTGCCTCAGGAAGGGCGGCCGGAGGCGCTGAAATATAAGCTTGGGCATATCGCCGCCGGTTGGGATTCCCTGATTGACAAGGTTTCTGTTCCCATGAAGGATATCATCTGTAATCACCTCCAGATCTTTCTAGATCTCATGCCCGAGGAATTCGATCTCCGGGGGGCCAATATCGGCAATCTGATTCTGACGGCGGGCTATCTGAACAGCCGCCGCAACATCGGGGCCGTCCTTTTTCTTTTTTCCCGGCTCGTCGAATCGCGGGGGATAGTCAAGCCGGTCCTGGCTCAGGATCTCCACCTCGCGGCGGAACTTAGCAACGGCATGATTATCGGCGGGCAGCACCTGATTACTATGGGGGAACTGGTCTACAAGGCCGGAACCACCATCAGGAGACTCTTTATAACCTCGTCCCGGGAAGTCCCCGCAGAGATTCATCCCGCCGCCGACCCAGATGTGACGGCCCTGATCGGCTCTGCGGAAATGATCTGTTACCCTGTAGGGAGTTTTTATACCAGTCTGATGGCCAATCTGTTGCCGACAGGCGTGGGGGAAGCCATTGCGGGGAATATCTGCCCCAAGGTCTTTGTCCCCAACACCCTGTTCGACGGCGAGCAGTTCGGCATGAGCCTGGGGGAGGCCGTGGAGACCATCATCGGTTATCTCGCGGCTGATGCACCCGGCAAGATACCGACTGATTTCCTCAATCTCCTTATCATTGACAGTCAAATCAGGTATCCTTTCGATCTGGAGATGGACCGTATCCGCGCCCTGGGCATTGACATCCTGGATGTCAGGCTCGCGACCCCGGAGAGTTATCCCTACATTGATCCCCGTTGTCTGTGCGATGTTTTGTTGTCGCTAACATAAACCATAACCATTAAAAAGAGGAGGTAAAAGCGTATGGCCAGTCAGAACTTAAAGATTAAATCCACCGCAGGTCTTCTGGAGATTGTCCGACATCTGGAGAATCTCATCGCTTCTTTCAAGGAAGGGACGATCTGCATTCGGAAGGATGACGAGTCCATCATCCTGAAACCCCAGGAACCGGTATCACTGGAACTGGAAGCGGAGGTCAAGTTTGATAAGGAAACACTACGGGAGAAACTCACTATCGAGCTGAAATGGAAAAAAAAGGAGACAGCGGCAGAAGATAACATCTTTTCCATATCCCACGAAATCCCCCAGGAGGAGCAGGAAAGCTGAAAAAGGCACGATCAAAAAGAAAGGATCCGGGAGGATGATCAGAAGATACGCGATTAACGAGTGCAGGCTTGAGGTTTGCGAACACGCAGAAAGTGAGATTATTCTCTGTCTGGATCCGGATGATGCGGAAAAAAGGATGCTCATCGAAGGGTACGCCCTCGATGAGCATACCTTGAATTCCGCCCTGGATCCCAACGAGCTTTCCCGGATCGAAACGGAGCCATCCCATACAGCCATAATTTTTAAGATTCCGAAAAATTACGATCCCCGGGAAGAATTTGAGTTTCATGTGACTTCCCTCGGTATCTTCTTGTTCGAAAGAAAACTAATCATTGTTGCCTCTGAAGACATTGTCCCCTTTACGGGCAAGGCCTTCGCCCGGTTGGAGAGAATGCCGGAGATCATGCTGAAGATCCTCAATGCCTCCATCAGCCATTTCCGGGCCCATCTCCAGGTAATTGACCGGGTGTCGGAGGAACTCGCCGACAAAATCAGTACGTCCATGGAAAACAAATATCTTTTGCGTCTCTTTGCCCTGGAAAAGAGTCTGGTCTATTACCTGAATGCCATGGCCTCGAACAGCGGTGTGTTGGAGAGGATGAAGCAGTACGCCCATCGTCTGGAATTCCATCAGGACGACCGGGAACTCCTTGAGGACATTATCATCGAGAACCACCAGTGTTTCAAGCAGGCCAAGATGCATTCCAACATCCTGTCCAGCATGATGGACGCCCGGGTGTCCATCGTGAATAACAATCTGAGTATTCTCATGAAACGCCTGAATATCCTTACTATCGCGATCATGGTGCCGACTTTGGTCGTGAGCACTTTTTCCATGAACGTGGCCATTCCCCTCCAAAAAAACGAATTTGCCTTTTGGATTATTCTCTCCCTGTCCTTCATCTCCATGGCGGGGGTGCTGCTGTTCTGGAAATTCAAGAAATAGGCGCCCATTATAAAAATAAGTCATATCATAATGTTTTGGCTGATGTGAACGGATACATTCTCTAATCTGATGTCCCTAGATTACAGAATATTGGGAAAAAAGGATCTGTGCAAAAGGAAAGATCAGAGTCTGATCAATGTTAACTAATTGATATTGTTAAGCGAAAACGGACTATGCGGTGATTGTTGAGTATTTTCTTTGTCATCCACAAAAGTGATTTATATCAAGATGTTAACGAGTGGTTAGAGAAGATGGTGTCCGATATTATCCATTGCTTGATTTCGTCGCGGATACGGCGAAATATGGCCAGGCGTTCCTCCGGCGTTCCCGGTCCTATGGACGGATCGTGGAATCCCCGATGCAGCCTTTTTGTTCCACCGGGGAATATGGGGCAGGCCTCGTTGACGTCATCGCAAACCGTTACCACAAGATCGAAGTTTCTCCCCAGGAAGGAAGCTACATGTTTGGACTGATTTGCCGCAATATCGATGCCGATTTCAGCCATGGCCGTAACGGCGTAAGGATGGACTCCCCGTGGGTCCGTGCCGGCGCTGAAAGCCTCCCATTGCTCCCCATGTATGGAGCGGAGCAGACCTTCGGCCATCTGGGAGCGGCTGGAATTATGGGTGCATAGAAACAGGGCGGTTTTTTTGTCTATTTTTGATGGATGTTGTCGCATCATGTTTACCGTGGGCGATAATCGGTGGGTGGTGATCGATTAAATATTACCCCTGACTGAGGTTCTCTTTTTCAGGGATGAACACAGGAAAAAACAACAAGACTGAGGTCCCCTGGCCGGGAGTACTGTCGATTTCCACGCGTCCGCCGTGGGCTGCCATGAGGTGCTTGACAATGGAGAGACCCAATCCTGTCCCCCCTGAGTCACGGGAACGGGTCTTTTCCACCCGGTAGAAACGTTCACCCAACCGGGGAAGATCATTTTTCGGTATGCCGATGCCCGTGTCGGCGATCCGGACGGAGACAGTTTCGGCGTCTCTTTGGGCGGTAGTTATCTTGATTGCGCCCCCTTCGGGAGTAAATTTGACGGCGTTATCGAGGATGTTCAAGAAAATCTGAAAAACCCGATCCCGGTCGGCGCGGACAGGTGGGACATCCTCGGGGAAATTCTCTGCCAGGGTAATCTTCTTGGCCGCTGCCTGGGGTGCCAACGTTTTCAATACCTCCGCGATGACTTCCGAGACGGCTAGCGTCTGGAACTGCATTTTTATTTCCCCCATTTCGATATTGGATAAGGTGAGGAGATCGTCAACAAGGCGATTGAGTCGCAGGGCATTGTTATGGGCAGTCTGGAGGAATCTGTCCGTCTGTTCCCGATCAAGAACGGCGCCTTGCTGCAAGGTTTCAATGTAGCCAATTATGGCTGTAAGGGGGGTGCGGATCTCATGGGTGACGTTGGCCACAAAATCCATGCGCATCCGCTCGAGCTGTTTCAGGCGGGTGACGTCATGAAAGACCATCATGATCTTCCCTTCGTTTCCCGGATAACCCTTGATGGCGGAGATATTTACATCGAGGATCAGGGACTTTTCGTCTCCCAAGGCAACCTCCTGCCGTACCGTTTCCCCGGTTTCCCGGAAATGGAGATAGGCCACCTGCAAATCGGCGCTCCGGAAGGCCTCCAAGGGTGTCTTCCCCAGGATGTCGGTGCGTTGTTTACCGACCATTTTTCTCAGGCCCCGGTTGAACTGGTCGATGCGGCTGTCCCCGTCCAGGGTAAGGACTCCTTCCACCATGCCGTCGAAAGCAGCCTCGAGTTTGCTTTTCTCTTCCGTTGCGACGCGGATTTTCTCCTGCTGCTCCTCGATAATATAGTTGATGTCCTGGGTCAGTCTGCCCAGTTCATCGTCTGATTCCGCCATCATGGGGGGCGGTCTTTCCCCGGCCCGTATTTTTTGGGTAAGCTCCATCAATCTCCGGACGGGGGATGCGATGTTTCTGGCAAACAGAAATGCTAAGATTAGGGAAGGGATGGTGATGAGGAAGAGGGTAAGATAGATGGACCGATATAGATGTTCAATTGATAAGGCTACTTCCTCGAGGGAGCGGGCGAGGCGAACGTAGCCTCGGATATGGTCTTTTTCCGGGACGGCGACGGCCACGTAGAGCATGCTTTGCTGGAGGGTGCGGCTATAGCGGATGGCCGTGCCCTGGCCTTTGAGCCGCGCTTCCTGGACCTCAGGGCGGTTGAGATGATTATCCATCTTTTGGTCCTTCCACGAGGAGTCCGCCAGGACTTTCCCGGCGGCGTCAATAATGGTGATCCTCGCCTCGGATCTGGCGGCAAGTTCCGTGACCTTCCTCAGCATCTCATCCAAGGTCATGAGGGCCATAATCCGGCCGTGACCGATCATCCTTTCCATAACCCCTCTGGTGATAGTCTCACGGATCTTCGGTGTCAGGAAAAACTCCATGACGGCCATGACCAGGAGCACCAGTATGAGGTAAGTGGCAAAAATCTTGAAAAATAAACGACTTTTCATGTCTTGTGTTTCCGGTAAGCGACGGATGTTTCCTCTTTGCGTTACGTCTCCTGGCCTTCGAATGGCCATTGATGGCGTACATTCATTCCCGTGATCATGAACACTACCATGTCAGCGATACTTTTAGCATGATCGGAAATACGTTCCAACGTTTTGGAGATCTGCATGATCAGCAGGGATCTATGGATCGTCCGGTGATCCTCCATCATGAAGGTCAGGAGCTCCCGGAAGATCTGTTCATTGAGGCTGTCCACAATTTCGTCCTCCCGGCGGACCTTGTTGGCCAGCTCCACGTCTTCGTTTACCAGGGCGTCGAGACTCTGCCGAATCATACTCCGGGCAATTTCCGCCATCCGGGGCAGATCGATATAAGGTTTTAACTGGGGTTCTTCATTGAGGAGGGCTATCTTTTCACAGATCTTCACGGCCATATCGCCGATCCGCTCCAGATGGCCGTTGATCTTGATGGCGGTCGTGATAAATCTGAGATCCCGTGCCGCCGGTTGCCGGAGGGCTAGCAGACGGACGCATTTTTCCTCAATCTCGTCGTCGAGTTTATCAATATTAACGTCATTGGCAATTACCTTCCGGGCCAGCTCCGTATCCCGCTCCAGAAGAGCCTGGATGCTGTCTTCGATGGCCTCTTGAACCAGAGCGCCGAGATAAAGGAGATTTTCCTTCACCTCCAGAAGCTCCGCCTCATATTGCTTGCTCGTGTGTCGCTTTGTGTCCATCTTCCCTCCTCTTGGTTATCCAAAGCGCCCGGTGATGTAATCTTCCGTCTGCTTGATGTCGGGGTTCGTAAAAATCTTTTCCGTGGCGTTGTATTCGATCAGTTTTCCTATGTAAAAGAAACCGGTTTTGTCGGAAATCCGGGCCGCTTGCTGCATGTTGTGGGTGACGATGATGATAGTATAGGTTTTTTTCAATTCGTCAATCAATTCTTCAATCTTCGCCGTGGAAATCGGATCGAGGGCCGAAGTGGGTTCGTCCATGAGCAGGATGTCGGGTTTCATGGCCAGAGCCCGGGCTATACAGAGGCGCTGCTGTTGCCCCCCGGAGAGGGTCATCGCCGATCTTCCCAGGATATCCTTGACCTCATCCCAGAGGACGGCCTGCTTGAGGCTCATCTCCGCCAGGGCTTCCAGATCCGATTTATTCGCCGTGCCGGTGAGCCGGGGGCCATAGGTGATATTGTTGAAGATTGACTTGGGAAAGGGATTGGGTTTCTGAAAGACCATGCCGATCCGGCGCCGGACCTCAACGGGATCTACCTCGGGGTCATAGATATTCATCCCTTCAAAGAGGACTTCTCCTTCCACCCGCGCC
>JALNVY010000030.1 GCA_023231165.1 Syntrophales bacterium
CCGAATTGTAAAGTGTTGTTATTGATACTTACGAAATATATTTTGCCCCTTGTGATGTCGATACAATTGATTATTCACAGTTTTACATGCAAGTCCCTATCCGGACATTGATGAGTTTAATTAAAAATGAAGATATGAACTCGCTGAGCCTCTATGGAAAATATTTTACATGAATGATAGAATAAAAAATACTGAAAATGATAACACAAAAATAAGAATAATGAATCCCGGCGATCGTTTCTCTCAGGGCCAATTCGATAATTCACTGACTGATTTGGGAAAAAAAGAAATTAAAGAGAAGAAAACAAAGGAAGAAATATTAAATGATCATTTGATTGCGACTTACTGGGGATAAGGATATGGCCAATATGACGTCAAAAGAAATTAATTGTGCGTACTGTAGTTTGAAAGGTTACATCGACGAATCCGATCAAGACCTGAATGACCTTCAGAGAAAAGTCTTCAAGCATCAGGGACATGATCCTTTCACCGGACAGCTTTATTATGGGTGTCCTTATTGTTTAACGACTCTCCAGGTTGATCCGATGGATGTTCTGAAAGGTGAGGTTTTAAAAGGAATCCCGGTCAGGGAAAGGCAACGCGATCCCTATTACCAGACGATCTACTGCCATTTTTCTCAGAAGTTTAACAATTTGAGGAAAATATTCCATCATGTCAAGTCATCATCTCGCGAAGGATTATTCAGTGCCAATGTGATGCATGACAGGGACGCGGATGTTTCAACGAGACGATTTTAATTTAAGGATCGAAATCTGACGACCCTATGCATAAGGATAATCCTCCCACCAAGCCGCCGGGCGATCATGTCTGCCGATCAGGAGTTTCGCTCACCATTGATTTGCCATGCTCCCCGACTAAAGATAATGTCTAATGAAAGGGGAAAAATCATGGGAAAAAATATAAAAAGTGTCGTCGTCATTCTGATATTAGTTGTATTACTAATGTCCGCAAGTGCCTCTTTTGGGGCCGAAACTTTTACAACCTTCGGTGATGCAGCTAAGCCCAAACCAGCCGACAGCAAGATCATTCCCGCCTTTGAACTTCCTGTCCCCGGAAATGAACACGACAAGAGCTATCTTGGTTTGTCGGGTACGGGAAACTTCAATATCGGGCAAATAAATGCCCGGGTGCTGATCATTGAGGTCTTTAGCTTTTATTGCCCTAATTGCCAGAAAGCGGCGGCTCATGTAAATGATCTCTATCAGAAGATTCAACAAAATCCGCAGTTGAAAGACAACATAAAGATGATTGGAATCGGCGCCGATAACACCGCTTTCGAAGTCAATGCCTACCGGGGAAGGTATAAAGTGGAATTCCCCCTTTTCCCGGATAAGAACATGGCGATTACAGACACCCTTTATGTGCACGGCACACCCACATTCATAGGGGTCAAGCTGAATGACGGGGGCAGGCAAACACGATTCTTCTTTTCAGAAGGAGGCTTTGATGATACTCAAAAAACTTTGAATGAGATTGTCGAATTATCAGGACTAAAATAAGGAAATGAAGGGACAGCGAATTGATTGACCAGATTCATCATCTTTTGGAAGAGTCATTGCGGCAAGACTCAGCTATTCTTTATTTTCTTATGTTTGGTGGCGGGCTTTTAACGTCCATCACACCATGCACCTACCCCGTCCTTCCCCTTACTGTCGGCTATATCGGTAACCAGGCGGATGCAAAACGCTGGAGGTCTTTTCTGTTGAGCCTTTCCATGGTGACCGGTTTGGCGTCCGTTTACGCGCTTTTGGGCATTATCGTCGCCGCGGTGGGAGGGACGTTTGGGTCCATCATGGGTAATGGGTTGATTCTATATGCAATAGCGATGTTTTACCTTCTCATGGGCCTTTTCATGCTCGATGTGTTTAAATTTCCCACGCTCATTATATTCTCATCCCTCCAGGCAAAATCGACCAGCCGTAAGGGAATGGTGGGAGCGTTTGTGATTGGAGGTGTTGGCGGCTTGATTGTTGGTCCGTGCACCGGCCCTATTATCGCTATGGCGCTGGGTGCTATTGCCATGACACTTAAAAATGTGAGTGGCGTCGATTTTTTTCTTCAAGCTGCAAAAGGGGGCATTCTGCTCTTTCTGTTCGGGTTAGGCCAAGGGGCACTGATCCTTTTGGCCGGGACGTTTACCGGGTTCCTTTATAAGCTCCCCAAAGCAGGGGTATGGATGGAAAATGTTAAAAAAGGCTTCGCTTTACTGGTCATAGTCACCGCAAGCCTCTTATTTGTTTTCGTAGGTCAAAATACGGATTTTCCCAGTTTGACGAAATTGCTGGCGAACCCGGAATCCTCCCCGACGCCGGCTCTCCCTACGGACATCTCCGGAGCACCTGTGCCCCGAACGAGTTCATCCGGGGAACCTGAAGCCAAGGTAGTTTTGGAACCGCTACCAATTCCGGCGGCGAAAACTGCCCCTGTTCCTGGAACGGACCTGCCCATAAAGCCCCGATCCCAGGATGTTTCGGTGGAAGCACTGCCAATTCCGGCTGCGAACTCTGCTCCCAGTCTTATTCCCAAAGCGAACGTGCCCCTGAATAACCAGTCCCGGGAAGCTAATAGCCCTCCGGCAAAAACTGCCCCGGATTTCACGCTGTCTTCCCTGGGGAAAGGCAAAGTGACATTAAGCCATCTCAAGGGCAGGAAAGGGGTTGTCCTGGTGTTTTTCGCAACCTGGTGCGTCAATTGTATGAAGGAAGTTCCTGAGATTAAACATTTCGCTGAAAAGGCCCGGACGGAAAATATTGCTGTATTCGGGATCGATTATAAACAATCGGAGGAGATTGCCGAACGCTTTAAAAAATCAATGCACATCAACTACGAAATACTTCTGGATTCGGACGGTACGGTGGCAACCGACAATTACGGTCTTACGGGGATTCCTCATGTCGTCGGCATCAATGGGAAGGGCGAGATGATTTACCGGGGTACGAAACTGCCGGACAATAAAGATGAATTCATGAGGAATTTGAAAAATGGTCTCTAATATCGACCTTGTCTTATCGCCTTTGCTTTGGAAAAAACATCCCCCGGTTCGCACCGGGGGATGAAGATGGTGGAATCAACTATCCAGTTTAGTCGAATTAGGGGCCCTTATTTGGAAAGCCGCCCAGAACAGAATTGTATAATTCATCTTCCCAATTTGCGCTCCAGACCTTTTTCCCGTTTACATAGATATCACTTGCTTTGATGGATTTCATTTTTATGTTTACGGTACCATCGATTTTTACATTCTGATTGATGTGACGTGCCAAAACTGCTCTGTCAACATTCGGGACAAAATAGTATTCCCCAGTCGCGGCGTCAACAAGGAGCACAAAAACATTTTCCACGGCGGCCATTGGATCTTCCTTACCAATGGGGCAAACCTTACCCTGGGTTACGCACATGAATCCCTGGATCGAACCGCTTACGGCCCCCTCCGCCCCGATCGCCATCATCGGCACCATCAGCAAGGCAGCAACCACCAGCATCGAAACTAACGTTTTCTTCATTTTATCCTCCTTTAAATTCCATGGTCTTGGTTTATTTCTTGTTTAACTATATCTCATTTAAAAACTTCCCTCGTTGCACCCCCTTTCTCTTTTAATTGTAGAAGCAGCCCATCTAAAATATTAATCTTACACCTTTCCCAAACATACGTCTCTAAGGCAACGGCCATGCTCGGATAAGATTTATTTCCGATTGAATGGCCATAGAATGTTGGGTTTAATAATATTAATTTTTTCCCGGAGGCGCAATCAGGCAATATCTGATTCACGACGGCTAAATATCTTAGGATAGGGTTCCGAAAAATATGATTGGCAACGGCCGTTCCGGTGATAGGTGCGGAACGGCTGTTCCATCCAAAAGCCTTCATGGAAACATTGAAGCCTCAAAAAAAGGGGGGAGGAGTTCGATATGGTTAAATAGTCAATTCCAGCCCGGTTAAATATATGTCCATTATTCACTCCCCACTTTATTGCTTTTGGATTTCCTGAATAAGGGAAAAGTCCCTGCTGATGATAGATTATGCCTACCATAGCCCATCCAATTATTGATTATTGTTTTCCCGTGCCACATGGATTAGTTTTTCCATCATGATGTCGAAAAGATTTGCGTTGCCTTCGCCACCATGACGTAATTTATTGATCGATCAAATTATTGTGACAACTGATGGCCGGCGCCGGGTTAGCAAAATGATCTTGCGGAGGTATGATGAGGGTTGACCGTTTCCAGATCCGGGACATCGAGGTTCTCCATAATTCGTGATCGGGGAAAGGAGGGGTGTGGCTAAGGCAAATAGAGATGGCTGTAAAATAAGTATTACAGTAAAATATAAGGAGAGAAGTATGAAAACATTTCAAAGAATACTCGTACCCATAGATTTCTCTCAATATGCTAATAAGGCATTTGAAGAGGCCCTAATGCTGGCCAAGCAATTCAAATCAGAAGTTTATCTGCTTCATGTCGTTGACGATATTCGGCAGTGTGCGTTGACTATTGCCTGACACAGGAGTTTGTCGATCAATACAGAACGGATAGTATGAATGCGTCAAAGGAAAAACTGGAAATGAGCATAAAGCAGAATAAGGAAGCCGATGGTGTCACGGTTTTTGCGAACGTTAGAGTTGGCTCGCCCTATGAAGAGATACTCAAGGAAGAGTTGGAAAAGAATATCGACCTCATTGTGATTGCCACCCACGGAAAGACCGGTTTTATTCATCATCTGATGGGCAGGGTAGCCGAACGCGTCTTTCGCGGGGCAAAAGGGCAAGTCATGTTGGTGAAGGCTACGCCGTGATTTTTCAACGCAATAGTTTTTGGGATAATAATTTTAATTTATTATGAAAATAGGCGATTTGTGCAAACCAAGGGCTGCCGATGCCATCGGCAGCACCGGACCCATTGGGTGTTTGACAGCAGCAGACGCCCGGTTGTTGATTGAGTTCCGCGCTAAGGCACCGACGTATGATACGCCTGTGTGCAAGAGTTAAATGGGACAGGGTAAGGAAAGGGATACAGCTATGGAATTCAGCGTTTTGATAGGAGGAGAGGCAGGGCTGGGGGCATTTTCCATGGAGCTGGAATTAACGGATATCCTCTCCCGGCTCAATTATTATTTTTTTGCCACTAAAAATTATATGTCCCGGGTGCGGGGCGGACATAATTTCCACATGATTCGTATCGCCGATCATTCTGTTCATGCCCTGACAGGTGGTTCTTGGGATATGATAGTCGCTCTTGATGAAGAAACGGAAATACGCCACCGAGTTCATCTTTACGATAAAGGTCTTTATCTGTCCCCAACGTTAATTGGGGAAGTCGCAAGGGAGGCCCGTGAGGAATTCCATGATGTTACGGTGAGCAATACGATTCTGGTGGGGGTCATTCTTGCCATCATTGATGTGGATACCGAGAGATTAGCCGCTGTCACTGAATCGAATAAATTAAAATATCTGCGGAGAGGCTTCAAATATGCCGGCCAATGGGAAATGGCAGGTATTTTCCCGATCCCCTCGAAGGCGGGATGCCATTATATATTTGATGGAAACAAGGCCATTGCCCTTGGCTCCCTTCTGGGAGGCTGCCAGTTTATGGCGGGCTATCCTATGACACCCGCCACGTCGATCATGCATTATTTCGCTACCGCCGCCATGTCCCTTCCCGCTCACTTTGAGCAGGCTGAAGATGAAATATCGGCCATCAATATGGCCTTGGGTGCTTCTTATGCCGGTGTCAGATCTATGGTGGCCACCGCCGGCGGTGGTTTTGCACTGATGCAGGAGGCCGTTTCTCTTGCCGGGATGACGGAAACGCCAATCGTCATCGTTGTCGGCCAGCGTCCGGGACCGGCCACAGGTCTTCCCACCCGGACCGAGCAGGGAGATCTCAACTTAGTGCTCTATGCCGGACATGGAGAATTCCCCCGGATTGTTTTTGCCCCCGGTACGATTGGAGAGGCTATCGATGTCACCAGAAAAAGTTTTGAATTGGCTGATCGTTACCAGATTCCTGTTTTTGTTCTTACTGATCAGTATTTCGCCGACTCAGTACAACTGATGGAGGAAGATCTCCCGGTGTCGGTTCCGGCTCGTGAATACGGCATTTTTGACCGGGCCTATCAACGATATGCCTTGATGGAGACAGGAATATCGCCACTCACTTTTCCCGGTCTTTTCGATGCTATGGTCAGGGTTGATTCCGATGAACATGATGAGTCGGGGACAATTACGGAGGATCTGGACCTGAGGATTCGTATGGTAGATAAGCGTCTGGGGAAAATGACCCTGCTGAAGAAAGACGCCATACCGCCCACTTTTTATGGCGATTCGGAGGCGGGAACCATCCTCATCTCCTGGGGCTCCAACCGACTTATCGTGGAGGAGGCCGTCGATAAACTCGTTGCCGAAAGAATCGAGGCATCTGCCCTCCATTTCGGCCAGGTATATCCTTTGTCAAACGATATGATTGCCCCTTACCAACTGGAATCAAAGACTATCATTTGTGTGGAAAACAATGGCGGAGCCCAGTTTGCCTGCCTCCTGAAAAAAGAGTTCGGTCTCCATGCGACCCACAATATCCTCAAGTACAATGGTGAATGTTTCACCGTCGAAGAAATATATAGTCGGGTTAAACTGTTGTTGTCTCCGGAGGTAGAGGAATGATAAAAAAAACAGACATCACCTGGTGTCCCGGCTGTGGCAATTATGCGATTAGAGATGTTTTGGAAAAAGTTCTTCACGAACTCCCTATCCCCAGGAAGGATATTGCTTTTACCTCGGGTATAGGCCAGGCAGCAAAGATGCCTCAGTACTTGGAAGTGAATTACTTCAATGGTCTCCACGGGAGGTCTCTTCCCCTGGCGGTGGGGATTAAACTTGCCCGTCCCGATTTGACCGTTGTGTCTTATTCCGGAGACGGTTGTCTCTACGGTGAGGGGGGAAATCATTTTATCCATGCAATTCGCAGACGGCTGGATCTGACTATTATTACTTCCGACAACCAGATTTACGGCTTAACCAAGGGACAAAGCTCACCCACAACGGACTTCGGTGTAAAAAATGCCCTGGACCCTCGGGGAAATGAAAATATTCCCCTGAATCCTCTATCTTTGGCTATCAACATGGGGGCGCCATTCGTGGCCCGTGGCTATGCAGGCGACAAGGACCACTTAGGTGGAATTATCCGGGAAGCCATTCTCTTTAAGGGAACTGCCGTGGTAGATATTCTCCAGCCCTGTGTCAGTTTTAACAACATTAATACCTATCAATGGTATCATAAAAGAGTATTCAAAGTGGATAATACCCCGGCCGATCGTTATGAAGCTATGAAATTGGCCGAACAGTGGGGAGACAAAATTCCCATTGGCATTATTTACCGGGACGATAAGGCTGAGTGCCGCGAGCTTGCGAAGATCTTTCGTGAGCCCCTGACGGAAGCCGATATTAGGGAGCATCTTGCTATGAAATGTGTCATGATGAGATAATTTGATCATTCTTATCTCTCCCCGGACACTGAGCGGATTGTCATGGCAAGTGAGCAAACATGTTTTATTTTTGACGGTAAACGGTGGCGAACATGGATTGGAATCCGAGGATGTTGGTGGTCAAGGTCATGATGATTGTTTGCATCCTTGGCTGCCAGGATGTCGGCGTAACCGGGGAGGGGCAGAAATCGGCGATAAATAATGGGCTGAATGTTGCTGTCAATGCGGAAAAGGAGTCGATCAAACATGACCGTCCGGCAGTGACCGGTGCTTGGCAAAACTTCAAGAAGCCGGATGAAGTTTCTTTAAGGAGGACATTGACACCTCTTCAATATAAGGTGACCCAACAGAGTGGCACCGAAGCGCCATTTGATAATGAATATGATAAAAACAAACAAGAGGGCATTTATGTGGACATCGTGTCCGGAGAGCCCCTGTTCAGTTCCAGGGACAAATATGATTCCGGAACCGGCTGGCCTAGTTTTACAAAGCCTCTCGAACCCGATAACATTGTGACCAGGGAAGACCGAGGCCTGTTTACCAGCCGCACCGAGGTCAGAAGCCGCTACGGTAACTCCCATCTCGGCCATGTTTTCCCCGATGGGCCCCCACCGACAGGACTGAGATATTGCATGAATTCGGCGTCCCTCCGGTTTGTTCCCAAAGATGAGTTGGTAAAGAAGGGTTATAATGAATACAGAAAACTTTTTCAGTGAGAAGGTAAAATTCGGAGACGGATATCGGCGGAGCATCATGGTCCTCATGGCTTTGCTCCTGCTTAGTATCCTTACCACAGCTTTACCTAGCTATGGCAAGGATACAGGTATGAAGAATTCGGAGCCACTTTACGAAAAAGCGACTTTTGCCGGCGGCTGCTTCTGGTGCATGGAATCTCCCTTCGACAAACTTCCCGGAGTTGTCTACGTTACTGTCGGCTATACCGGTGGCCGATATAAGAACCCGACCTATGAACATGTATCTGCGGGCAGGACGGGCCATGCCGAAGCGGTTCAGATCAGCTTTGATCCGAAAAAAGTCGCCTATAAAAAATTACTCGCCGTCTTCTGGCATAATATAGATCCCACTACTGCCAACCGTCAATTCTGCGATGTCGGAACCCAATACCGCAGCGCCATTTTTTATCATTCGCAGGAACAGCATGAATTGGCCATGCAGTCAAAAGGGGAACTGGAAAAAAGCAAGACCTTCAAGGAAGCGATCGTGACGCAGATCGTCCCGGCCGGGGATTTTTATCCTGCTGAAGACTATCATCAGCATTACTACAAAAAAAATCCGTTGCGATACAAATACTACCGTGCTGGATGCGGCCGGGATCAGCGCCTTAAAGAGCTCTGGGGGACCGCGGCGGGACATTGAAGAATCCAATGGTGGATATAAGGCCTAAATTAAAGTCGAAAGGAGATAGGGGAATGAAAGTGTTGATCGTTTATTATTCGATGTACGGGCACATCCACAGCATGGCGCAGGCGGTGGCAGAGGGAGCGAACAGTGTAAGCGGAGCGGAAGCTACTGTCTGCCGTGTGCCGGAAACCCTTTCGGATGATATCCTGAAGAGCATGGGGGCTCTGGAGATACAAAAAAAACTGTCCTCGGTCCCGGTTTGCGAAGTTGGGGATTTGGCTACGGCAGATGCCATCATCTTTGGAACGCCTACACGCTTTGGGAATATGTGCGGCCAAATGCGTCAGTTCCTGGATGCTACCGGCGGCCTCTGGGCCAAGGGTGCACTTATCGGCAAAGTAGGGAGCGTCTTCACCAGCAGCGCCACTCAGCATGGCGGTCAGGAATCGACGATCCTGAGTTTCCACTATACTCTTCTCCATCAGGGCATGATTATCGTTGGGCTTCCCTATTCTTTTGAAGGTCAGATGAGGATCGACGAGATAACGGGCGGGTCGCCGTATGGAGCTTCCACTATTGTCGGAGCCGAAGGTCAGCGGATGCCCAGTGAAAATGAGCTTAATGCCGCAAAATATCAGGGTAGGCATGTTGCAGAGATTACGGCGAAACTGTGCCGATAAATGTGAGATCTTGGATATACGGGCGAGCTAATCCCGTCTTCAAAATGAAACAAACCACTGCTCTGAAATCAACGATTCTGGAGGCCACTTCATGACAGGAGGAATCGAGATGGATCAAAATACCGCAGATCAAAGCTGGCAACAGCTTCAGGCTCACGTCCAGGAATTCCTGGGACAGTTTCTCAACGGTGATACAAAGAGCGTCGAGTATAAACCACAATTTACAGCTCCTATGCTGGAAATAACGACAACGGTCGACCCCTTTGTCAAGACAAGTTTTTGAAAAAGTTAAGTTAAAGCCTGAGGCGGTTTTTGTTTTTACCTGTGTTTATATGCCCAGATTAAGTAACAAATAGTATAATGATATAGACTAATTAGGTCTGTGAGTTTTGACGAGGGTAATAATATTTCTTTCTCTTATTATTTTCGCAATCTGTTTATGGCGATCTTCCTCGGATAGAAAATCACTTGGAAGCTTATTAATTGCCAAGCTTATTGAATCTAAAGACTCTTTGAGTGCAATTATTGCGTTAGTATGCTCCTTGTGAGCTTTTGCCTTTTCTTTTGATACGTTAAATGATTTATTTGCGATCAATATGTGACTTATCGTAGCAATAACTAATATGATCAAAGATATCGCTATAACCCATGTTTGATCAATAAAGAAGGTAAGCATATTATTCATGGTTGTTTATTCTTCGGTTGATGTTCTTCACTATCCTTTTTCAATCCCTCTTCAATCAGTCGCCTTATAGCCTCAGAGCGTGAATTTATGCGATTTTCGAAACGATAATCATCAATACGTTTCAGAAGGTCTTCTTCCATTTTTATACGTAGGCACTTTCTGTCTATTTCTCATGTTTACATCATGGGGAAAATGGGTTAGTATGAAAGAATAAAATGATAATAATATGGAAATTCAGGAGCTTAGCAATAATTTAAAAAGATTCTGCCGGGAGGCGGGGGCCGATCTTGTCGGTCTTGCCCCAGTGGAGCGATGGGTCGCGGAAGGGGCTGTGCCTGAAGATTTTCTCCCCCAGGCTATCTGGACACCTGCCCGCACCGTCATTGTTATGGGGATGGGCATGCCGTTGCCTATTGTGGAATCGACACCTTCGGTCCTCCACATGGAATTATACAAAACGGTCAACATAAAGCTGGATGCCCTAGCCTATGATACTACCCGGTATTTGAACCGTCTCGGCCATGCTGCCACGTTTTTCAGCCGTGATGGCTACAACAGCCTAAAAGCATTCAGAAAATGGCCCGGTGCTCCCTTTGGCCATGTCATGGCGGCGAAATACGCGGGACTTGGCAATATCGGGCTCAACCACTGCCTGCTGACCCCGGAATTCGGCCCCCGGGTCCGGTTCGTGTCAGTATTTACCGATGTGGCGTTGCCGCCGGACTCCCTGATGGTCAAGGACCTCTGCATAAAATGTGAGGCCTGTGCGAAGTGTTGTCCCAAAAATGCCCTCCGCGTTCGCGACGATCGTCTCATCGGTGATTACGATAAACCGGCTTGTCTTGAGATGGCGGAAGAACTGACGAAAGGCCGGATCTACCCCTGTGGAATCTGCACCAAGGTCTGTCCCATCGGACAAGATCGAAAACTATACAAACAACCGGGGATAGTAAAAAAATATCTCCGGGAAAAGGAAGCCCTGACAGTCGACACTAATGATCCGGCTTATGGTTCTTGGCAGCACTTGCGGCGGTATGGTGTCAAGGAACCCCGGTAGGGGCAATGGGATATTTGAGGAGTTTAATAAATGCATAAGGAATTTGAAACATTTTACCACCGTTTTCAGGAGCTGACAGAAAAGAACGAGGTTAGTTCCGTAAGCCTTGCAAAAGGAATTCCCATCGTTCAGGAGCTTATTTCCTCGGATCTCTGGTTTCGTGATTTCATAAAGGAGGCGTTAATCGAGAGATCCTGGCTGAAACAGCAGCAGTCGACCCTCTGGCCGAACGAATTGACCATTTACCGGAGCCCGGATCATTCTTTTCTCGTCCGGGCCTATATCTGGGAGCCTTTTTCTATGGATACAATTCACGACCATGGCTCGTGGGGGATCATAGCGAGCTTCATCAATGGCATAAAGGAAATAAAATACCGGCGGCGGGACGACGGCGCTGTAGCAGGTTACGCGGAACTCGAGGAAACGGTTGCGAAGGTCTTGAAACAAGGTGAAATAACTTGCGTTCTCCCCCTAAACGCAGGCATTCATCAGATGGGAAACATGTCCGAAGAAATAGCCGTTACCATAAATGTCTATGGTCGAACGATGCGCCGGGGCTATCTTCAGTTCTTTGACCGGGAAAGAAGAACGGTGAAACGGGTCTATCCTCCCAGAACCTACAAAGAGGTTCTGATGGTCAGGACCTTCGGGGCAATGGGCTCGGGGGAGGATATTTTGAAAGGCGCCCTTGTCAATCCCCTGCCCGATTATGTCAAAGAAGAATATGAAACGGCAATAACCGTTTCAAAGAGGAGGGTCCCATGATCAGAACGAGAATAACGGATCTTTTCGGGGTAAAATATCCCATTATTCAGGGGGGGAAGATCTGGGTCAGCGGTTGGCGCCTTGCCGCGGCGATAGCAAAGGCGGGGGCCGTCGGCCTCATTGGCGCCGGTTCCATGACGCCGGAACTGCTGCGGGAGCATATCCGCAAGATAAAAAAAGAAGATCCCCAAGGCGTCTGGGGAGTGAACATGCCCATCTTTTTCCAGTATGCCGAGGACATGGTTCCTATCATCCTGGAAGAAGAAGTGAAGGTTGTTTTTACTTCCGGCGGTAGTCCAAAAAAATATACCCGCCTCTTTAAAGATAAGGGGATCAAGGTGGCCCATGTTACGGCGACGCCTGATCTCGCAGTCAAGTGCGAGGAGGCGGGGGTAGATGTCGTGGTTGTGGAAGGATTTGAGGCCGGGGGTCATAACGGTCGGGATGAACTGACGACTATGGTCCTTGTTCCACAGGCGGTGGATGCCGTGAAAATTCCCGTGATTGCTGCCGGAGGGATATACGATGGCCGGGGGATGGCCGCAGCCATGGCACTGGGTGCGGAGGGAGTCCAGATCGGCACCCGCTTTGCGGCGACCATAGAGTCGAGCGCCCATGATCATTTCAAGAAGGCCATGCTAAAGGCTTCACCGACGGATACCTTTCTCATCCTTCGGAAACTCATACCGGCCCGGGTCATCAAGAACATTTGGTTTGAAAGAGTATTTGAGGCGGAGAAAGAAGGGGCTACGGAAGAAGATCTCCTCCGGATTATCGGAGAGAAAAGGACAAAAATCGGTATGTTTGACGGTGATCTGGAGGAAGGGGAACTTCAGATTGGACAGGCAGTGGGGGCGATCATGGATCTCCCCTCGGCAGGGGCGTTGGTCCTTGATATCGCCCGGGATTGTGAAAGGGTCCTTCAGGGACTGCCGGCTAAAGTAATCAAAATGGAAAAGGATTAGGGAAGAGGTTTATATTTAGGTGAAAAAAGTCGGGATTGTTGCCAATACAGCCAAGGAGAAGGCCGGAGACTACACACAGAGACTCAGGTCTTGGTGCCTGGAAAGAGGTTTGGAGGTCTATCTGGACAAGGGTATTGCCGAGACCATCGGCGCCGGTCCCGGATATAATCGGAAACAATTGGCGGCGATGGTGGACATAATCGCCGTCTTCGGCGGCGATGGCACCATGCTCAGAACGGCTCGGGCGGTAAGGGAGTTTAACGTTCCGATTGTGGGAATTAATTTGGGGGCGTTCGGTTATCTGACGGAAGTTAACCTTAACGAGATGATTGATGCCTTCGAGATCTTCCGGAAGCAAGGTTTTCTGACCGAAAAACGAATGATGCTGGATGTTACGGTGGAGAGCGAAGGGACGGTAGTAAAAAAGCGGACTGTTCTTAACGACGCTGTTATCAATCGCGGGAACCTTTCCCGGATTGTAGAGATGGAAACGGAGGTGGATGGCAAATACCTCAATACCTTCAAGGCAGATGGTCTCATTGTTTCCACACCCACGGGATCGACGGCCTATTCCCTCTCCGCAGGAGGGCCGATCGTTTTTCCCCAGCATGATTCCATAATCATCAATCCCATCTGCCCCCATACCTTGACGAACCGGCCGGTGATCCTCCCCGGCGAGGCAGCTATCCGGGTGATAATCTGGTCCAAGGAACAAGGGGCCACGGTGACCCTGGACGGGCAGGTTTTCCATACCCTTAAATCGGGGGATGTCATGACGATCCGGAGATCCAATTATGTGACGATGCTGGTTGCTTCGCCTCACCGTGATTATTTAGAGATTCTCCGTTCCAAACTTGGCTGGGGCGGATTGCCTGCGAGTTTGAACCGGAACGTCTGAAGCCGGCATAGGCAGCTCATGGGTAATCAGAAAAGTGACATTTAATTTCACTGAGGACAAATAGTGATGTTAGCCGAACTGACCATCCGGAATTTTGCCATCATCGATGCATTGAATGTAACGTTCAGTGCAGGGCTTAATATCCTTACGGGAGAGACCGGGGCAGGTAAGTCCATCGTCATGGGGGCGGTCAGTCTCCTGCTGGGTGATCGAGCGTCGATCGACATGATACGTTCCGCCGAGGACACGGCGACCGTAGAAGCCCTTTTTCATCTTCACGATGGGGACGGACTGCGGGATAAACTTGCTGCCTGGGGAATGGGTGGTAATGAGGATCTCCTGGTGCGGCGGGTCATTTCCCGCTCGGGAAAGAACCGGGTGTACATCAACGGAAATCTTGCCAACCTCGCCATGCTTGCTGAACTGGGTGAATCCCTGATCAATATCTGTGGACAGCATGAGCATCAGCTCCTATTGAAGGAAGAGAACCATATCGACATCCTTGATGCCTTCGGCGATCATCAGGGTTTAAGGGGCGCTTACGAGGATCTCTATGGCCGCTTTCAATGCCTGAAGGAGAAACGCCGATCCCTCGAGGCCGTTAACCGGCGGCGGGAAGAACGGGAAGACTTCCTTTGTTTTCAGATTCGGGAAATTGAGGAAGCGGAACTTTTGCCAGGAGAGGACGTCATCCTCGCCGAGGAGAAGACGGTCCTCATGAACGTCCGGAAACTCATGGAACGTGCAACGGCAGCCCATGAAATCCTCTATGGTCGGGAGCGGTCCCTCCTCGAAGAGTTGAAAAGCGTCATCGCTGCTATCGGGGATATTAAGAAGATCGACTCCCGGCTGAAGATCAAGGAAACCGATGTAGATGACAGCTACTACCGCCTGGAGGATGCCGCCTATGTCCTGCGTGATTACGCCAGGGAATTATCTTTTGACGACGGGCGTCTGGAACACATTGAAGACCGGATCGAACTCATTCACAAATTGAAACGGAAACATGGCTCTACCCTCGCTGAGGTAATAGAGAAAAAAATGGAGATGGAAGAAGAGCTTAAAAGTATTGTTTCCATTGGGGAGGCCCTTGAAGAGATAGATGTAACCATGAAGGATGTTTATAAGAATATGGAGAAAAAGGCCCGGGAGCTGTCTGAGGCTCGGCATGTCGCCGCCCGGCGTTTAAAGAAGGATATTGAGAGAGAGATTCATGCCCTGAGGATGAAAGCGGCGGTTTTCGAGGTCGTATTCAAGGAGGAGGATAAAAGGGAGGATTCTTTTACCCCCAAAGGGATAGACCGGATCGAGTTTCACCTTTCGGCAAATCCGGGAGAAACACCCAAGCCCCTTCAGCGCGTGGCCTCTGGTGGTGAATTGTCGCGGGTGATTCTGGCCATGAAGCATGTTCTGGCCCGGACAGGTTCCGTGGGGACCATGGTATTTGATGAGGTGGACAGCGGCATCGGCGG
>JALNVY010000031.1 GCA_023231165.1 Syntrophales bacterium
CGTGTGCTGGAGAAGATCGCGAATTAGATTCAGGTCATGCTCGGAGAGGGGGCGATCGGCGCTGATGGCCAGGATTGCCGCCCCCACTTCGGGTAGCCAGTTTTCCGAGGTCTCCATGTGATATTTGAATACGCTACCCAGGCCGGGGGTATCGACGAGACGGAGACCAGCGTAATCTTCCATGGATGGGAGATCGATATCGACGACGGCAACGTCCTTTTGGTTGGCGGGATTCTTGGCCTCGGAGGTGTATTCGACGAGATCGTCCAGAGAAATCTCCGTTGTTGAGCCGTCGAAATGGGACACAATTGCCCGTTCTTTTTCGCCGTGTTGGATGCGGGTGATTACTGTGGTGACGGGAGTTACCCCAACGGGCAGGAGACGCCTACCGATCAGGCTGTTGAGAAAGGAGCTCTTCCCCGCTTTGAACTGCCCCAGGATGGCGACATCGATAAGGGGATTTTTATGAACCAGGGAAGAGCAGACATCGGTGGAACGTTTGAGGGAGAGGATCTGCAAGGCATCACAGACTTGTCGGACGACATCCAGAATCTGCCCTGACGCTGTCTGGATCAAATGAACATTCTTGGTCTTCGCTTCCATAAAAAAACTCCTCCAGGTTGGCCTCCTGCAGGAGTGTCAGATTCCGGTAGCTGCTTTTCCGGCTCCTGCCAAGACGGTCTTACTTGTCAGGAGTTATCAGCCGATACGGCGGTTGTCAGGTGAACTCCATCACCCGTCTGGGATATGCTGCTAACGACCGCCGGATACTACAAACGCCCAATACCTGTCAAGATAAATACCAGGACAACCTTCTATGCAGGGATGGAAGGCAAACGGGATGTGCACATATAAAGGCATACAAATCCCTATAAATTAGACTTGCGTATTGGTTGACATTGTGCTAGATCTCCGCGAATTTCACACATTCCCGGATGGGCACGTGTTGCATCTCGACGGTGAGATGTTCGATGTCTGATGGAAGGGAGTGGCGGAAAAAACACAGCATAAGGAGTTCTAAATATGGCGCATATTTCCATGAAGTTACTGCTTGAGGCGGGGGTTCATTTTGGTCACCAGACCAATAAGTGGAACCCTAAAATGAAAACCTATATCTTCGGGGCCAGGAACGGGATCTATATTATTGATCTTCAGCAGACCGTGGTTCTCTTTCACAAGGCCTACGAATTTGTCGTGGACATGGTCGCGAACGGCGGTGAGTTGCTGTTCGTGGGAACGAAAAAACAATCTCAGGAGTCCATCCGAGAAGAGGCTTCAAGATGCGAGATGCCCTACGTCAACCAGCGCTGGCTGGGAGGAATGCTGACCAATTTTACAACCATCAAGAAGAGTATAGATAGGCTCAACACCCTCGATAAAATGATTGAAGATGATACAATCCGTGCATTCCCGAAGAAAGAGATCCTTTCCATGCAGAAGGAAAAAGTAAAAATGGATAAGATCCTGGGTGGTATTCGCAAAATGAAGGGGAGGCCGGGCGGTCTTTTCATTGTCGATCCCAAGCGGGAAATCATCACGGTTCAGGAAGCAAGAAAACTGGGGATTCCCATTGTGGCCATGGTTGATACCAACTGCAATCCCGATGATGTCGATTACATCATCCCCGGGAATGATGACGCCATTCGGGCCATCAAGTTGTTTTCCTCCAAGATCGCCGACGCCGTGCTCGAAGGTAAAAAGAAGTTTGAAGAGCGCATTCAGGCCGAAAGCGACAAAGAAGATACGCCCCGGGAGGTAGCGATTATGGAACAGGAAGAAAACGATGTTCCGGAGAGCATTGAAACAAAAGATAATTTGGGCACTCTTGAAAAAGCCGACGCATAAGAGTGGGCATGATAGATAAATAAAAAAATAACCAGGAGGTCACACTTTGAATATTACCGTTGATATGGTCAAAGAACTCAGGATTAAAACCAATGCCGGGATGATGGATTGCAAAGCGGCACTGGCGGCGTCAAATGGTGATTTTGAGAAAGCTGTTGATTATTTGAGAAAAAAAGGGATGTCGGCAGCGACGAAACGATCGTCCAAGGCTGCGAAAGATGGAACCATCGCCTTCTATATCCATATGGGTGGAAAGATCGGCGTTCTTGTCGAGTTGAACTGCGAAACCGATTTTGTCGCCAAGACCGAGGCCTTCCAGGTACTGGCCAAAGACCTGGCCATGCATGTCGCCGCCTCCAATCCCGTTTATGTACGTCCGGAAGAGATACCGTCAGATGCCCTGGAACGTGAAAAGGAAATTTACAAGAGCCAGTTGGTGACCGAGAAGAAGCCCGAAAAGATCTGGGATAAGATCATCGATGGCAAACTGAAAAAGTTTTATGAAGAGGTTTGTCTTCTCCAGCAAAAATTTATCAAGAACACCGATATCACTGTAGAAACGCTGGTCAATGAAATGATCGCCAAAACGGGTGAAAATATAATTGTACGGCGCTTTGTTCGATTTCAGTTGGGAGAAGAGATAAAATCCTGATGGGAAAGGCAGTCTATCAAAGGGTGCTGTTGAAGCTCAGTGGGGAAGCCCTCGAGGGTGAGCGATCATTCGGAATTGACTTCGACACTGTAAATGTAATTGCTCTGGAAATCAAAGAGGTTGTTGATCTGGGCGTGCAGTTGGGACTAGTTATCGGCGGGGGCAATATCTGGCGGGGCGCCGAAGCAGCCAAACGGGGAATGGAACGGTCAGCCGCCGACTATACCGGCATGCTGGCTACCCTGATCAATTGCCTGGCCTTACAACATGCTCTCGAGCATATCGGCGTCCAGACACGGGTTCAGTCCGCCCTAGGAGTTCAGGAGATTGCCGAGCCCTATATCCAACGCCGGGCGATTCGACATCTGGAAAAAGGACGGGTCGTTATTTTTGCCGGGGGAACGGGAAACCCTTTTTTCACGACCGATACGGCAGCCTCGCTGCGGGCTGTGGAAATAAGGGCGGAAGTAATCATGAAGGCGACCAAGGTAGATGGCGTGTATGACAGTGACCCTGTGGGCAATCCGGATGCGATCATGTTCAAAAAAATAAGCTATAATGAAGTATTGACGAAGAATCTTAAAGTAATGGATGCAACAGCCATTTCTCTGTGCCGTGAAAACGGACTGCCGATTATCGTCTTTAATCTGAAAAAGACAGGTAACATCAAGGCCGTAATTTGCGGTAATAATATTGGAACGCTTGTGGAGGGTTAGATCCATGAAGGAAGTTATCTACACAGAACTGAAAGATAATGTGGAAAAAATTCTGGGGTCTCTTGAAAAGGCCTTCAGTAAAGTCAGGACGGGACGGGCCTCGCTTGCCCTGCTGGACGGCATGAAAGTTGATTATTACGGGGTACCTACACCCCTGAATCAGGTTGCAAGTCTGTCCGTTCCCGAAAGCCGGTTGATTGTCATTGCACCTTGGGACACCGGTGTCATCGGCGCCATCGAGAAGGCCATTCAGAAATCGGAGCTGGGATTGACGCCCTCCAACGACGGGAAGCTCATTCGCTTATCAATTCCGCCCCTTACGGAAGAGAGAAGAAAGGACCTTGTCAAGGTGGTGAAGAAGATGGCGGAGGAAGGCAAGGTGAAGATTAGAAACGCCCGCCGGGATGCCAATGAACAGTTTAAAACTATGAAGAAGGATAACAAGATATCTGAGGATGAGATGTTTACCGCCCAGGATGATGTTCAAGGAAGAACAGACAAATACATAGAAAAGGTAGATGTTGTGCTTGCGGCCAAGGAAAAGGAAATCATGGAAATATAGCCCTGTTTCGTTTACATAGGGTATGCAAGGGGGAGTTGCGAAACTCCCCCTTTTTAATGCGATGTTGATGACCTATAGAACGTCGAAGAATTGGTTATAATTGACGGCTTCGTAAAAATATCCGCAGGCAAGGCGTGCAAATCGTGAGGAATGAGGCGTACTTGGCGTACGCCGCAGTGACGAGGGATGCAGCGCAACGCAGCATCCGGATCTTTTTACGAAGCCGTCAAAGTTGTCTTGCCAAGATAAAGGCTATGTGTTACGCGAAAAATATGGAATTCACGACTCTTTCAGGTCATAATAGTCCACTTATTGATTTTCATAAACTTCCCCAGCATATTGCCATCATTATGGATGGGAACGGTCGCTGGGCGCAGAATCATACCTTGGGAAGAATCGTGGGGCATCAGAAAGGTGTGGAGACGGTACAGAAAACCGTCAGGCTGTGCCGGGAGATCGGGATAAAGTATCTGACCCTCTATGCCTTTTCCGTCGAGAACTGGTCAAGGCCGGACCAGGAGGTCAAGGCGTTGATGAAGATACTGCGGGAATATCTCCGCTCGGAACTGGATGAAATGCTCCAGAACGGCATCCGGCTCATGACCATCGGTAATGCGGCCGCCCTGCAGGAACCCGTGAGAAATCTGCTCCAGGAAACGATGGATAGAACGGCGATGAACCGGGACATGGTTCTCAATCTTGCTTTGAGTTACGGGGGGCAGGATGAAA
The DNA here is from genome assembly GCA_023231165.1 of Syntrophales bacterium. GTDB lineage: Bacteria > Desulfobacterota > Syntrophia > Syntrophales > UBA8958 > UBA8958. The sequence goes on from JALNVY010000031.1 coordinate 4,505, forward strand.
TCCTGCAAGCCGTCCGCCGTATTCTCAAAGATGTTCAGGATGGACTTGTCGATCCCGCCTCCATTTCAAAAGCAAGCTTTGCAAGCTATCTTTATACCGCCGGGATACCGGACCCCGATCTGCTTATCAGGACGAGCGGTGAATACCGTATTTCTAATTTCTTGCTCTGGCAATCGGCTTACACGGAATTTTACTTCACAGACGTTCTCTGGCCCGATTTCAGCAAGGCGGATCTTTTTTCCGCTATTGCCGATTATCAGCAACGGGAGCGAAGATACGGCCTGACCAGCGACCAATTGCGGAGGGAAAAGATCGATTGAACACCCATGTCAAACGCTGGTTAACGGCCATAGTTATCGTTCCCGTTCTGTTTTCCATAATTGCTTGGGGTACCCCCGGGCTATTCTTCGCCCTTATCCTGGCGGCAGTCCTCCTGGGGATTCATGAATACAACACCATGGTCTTTGTCCCGGCAATGCAACCGGAAAAGATGCAAACACTCATGATCGCCTTACTGATCCCGATGGTTTTTTATTGGGGTTCCCCGGAGCTGCTTCTCGGCGTTATCGCCTTTTCCACGCTGGTCGTTTTTATTCTCTATATTTTAAGAATCAGACAGGAAAACTACGATCTGCTACCGGTGATGAAGATACTCTTCGGAATCCTTTATGTGCCCCTGCTGCTGTCCTATTTCATCTGGCTCCGCCGGGACGATCAGGGGGCCTTGTGGATATTTTTTGTCATTGTTCTGGCTTTTTCCGGTGACGTTGCCGCCTATTACATCGGAAAAACCTGGGGTCGACATAAACTAATCCCCCTGGTAAGCGCGGGCAAGACTGTGGAAGGAACCCTGGGGCTGATCGTCGGCAGCGCCCTGTGTTGTCTTATTTTCAGTTGGTTTTTCTTTCCGAAGTTATTTTATTGGCACGCTCTCATCTTGGGCATAGTCGGCAGCACCCTCGGCCAGCTTGGGGATTTATGTGAATCGCTGTTAAAGCGAACTGCCGGTGTAAAAGATTCAGGGACCATCCTGCCTGGACACGGAGGTATCCTGGACCGTCTGGATTGTCTTCTTTTTATTGCCCCATTCGTTTATTACTACCGGTACTATTTTATTTCATGAAGAATATTGCAATATTAGGATCGACAGGTTCCATCGGTGTGCAGGCCCTTGACGTCATTGCCTCTCATGGGGGAAGATTTAACGTAACGGCCCTCGGAGCGGGCAGAAATATCCATCTTCTCAAAGAACAGATCGAAGTCTTCCGGCCCCGGGTGGTTGCCGTTTATGATGACGAACACGCATACAGGTTACGGGAGCTGTCGGGATCAAGAACCGGGACGACGATAGTTCATGGTCCCCAAGGTTATTGCGAAGTCGCATCCCTTCAGGAATCAGACATGGTCCTTTCGGCCATGGTCGGAGCAGCGGGTCTGATCCCCACTTTGGCGGCTATTGAGGCAGGAAAGAATATCGCCCTGGCCAACAAGGAAACCCTTGTCATGGCCGGGGAGTTAGTCATGGCCGCGGCCGACAGGCAAGGGGTTATGATCCTGCCCGTGGATAGCGAACACAGCGCCATTTTTCAATGTCTCCAGGGGCAGCGCCGCGAGGCGCTGAAGAGAATCATTCTGACCGCCTCCGGCGGACCATTTCACGCTTGGTCAAAGGACGCCCTTCGGGATGTAAAACCTGCCCAGGCCCTCAAGCACCCAAACTGGGAAATGGGAAAGAAGATCACCATCGATTCGGCGAGCATGATGAACAAAGGGCTGGAGATCATTGAGGCGTGCTGGCTCTTCGATATGCCAGTGGATCAGATCGAGGTGGTTGTCCACCCCCAGAGCATCATACATTCTTTCGTCGAATATTGGGACGGATCGGTCATGGCCCAGTTGGGGAAGCCGGATATGCGTGTTCCTATTGCCTACGCCCTGTCCTGGCCAGAAAGACTTCCGAGGGTGGGGACTTTTATGGACTTCCGTAAAACATCGTCCCTGGAGTTCCATCCCCCCGATGAGGAAAAGTTCCCTTGTCTGCCCCTTGCCTGTATGGCCGTAAAGACGGGCGGAACCATGCCGTCCGTCCTCAATGGTGCAAATGAAATCGCCGTTCAGGCTTTTTTGGATGAAGAAATCCGGTTTACCGACATCGCCGGGGTGATAAAAAATGTCATGAACGCCCACCAGACTGTTTTTACGCCGGCATTGGCAGATATTATCAATGCCGATAGTGAAGCCAGGCAGCGGGCAATGAAGAACATAAAGGAGAAAAGAGATTGGTTGGCACAAGCATAGTATCCGTGATCATTCTATTAGGAATTCTGATTTTTGCCCATGAGCTGGGACACTTCCTCATGGCAAAATATTTTAATGTGGGAGTTCAAAAATTCTCCCTCGGGTTCGGGCGGAAAATTGTCGGTAAAAAAATTGGTGAAACCGAATACCTGCTTTCCCTTATTCCCCTCGGTGGATATGTGAAACTCCTCGGGGAAGGGGAAGGGGAAGAGCTAACACCGGAAGAACAACAGCGATCCTTTAATCAACAATCAGTATGGAAGAGAATCGCTATTGTCGTGGCGGGCCCGCTCTTCAATTTCCTCCTGGCCATACTGATTTTTGCCATTGTCTATATGGTCGGCATACCGGTGCTAACGAGTGCCATCGGCAATGTCCAGGAAGGTTCTGCAGCTTATCTGGCAGGAGTGAAGGCTCATGACGTCGTACAGGCTATTGACGGCGACAAGGTTACACGCTGGGATCGGATGGCGGAGATAATATCCACCAGCAACGGGAAATCGCTGGTTTTTACCGTCAGTCGTGCCGGCGTCCCCCTGAACCTCACCGTCGTTCCCCAGCCGATGAAGGGTAAGAATATCTTTGGTGAGGAAAAGACCTCTTTCAAAATCGGCGTCAGTCCCGCCAATGATACGGTGATCGAACGTCTGAATCCTGTCGAGGCTTCCTGGACCAGTATCAAGCAGACATGGTTTATCACCAAGTTGACCCTGCTGAGTATTGTCAAGATCATGGAGGGAGTCATCTCCCCCCGGACCTTGGGGGGCCCCATTCTCATTGCCCAGATGGCTGGCGCCCAGGTTAAGGAGGGGATCATACCGTTTGTCTTGTTCATGGCACTCCTCAGTATCAACCTGGCCGTTCTGAACCTGTTGCCCATACCGGTTTTAGATGGCGGTCATCTGATGTTTTATCTGATCGAAGCGATCCGGGGAAAGGCGGTCAGCATGAAGACAAGGGAACGGGCCCAGCAGGTTGGATTTATTCTTCTCGTTATGTTAATGATCTTTGTCATAATGATGGACATCGACAGGCTGAACATTAAAATGGTCAACGATATTACGAGCATATTTACTAAATAGTATGAATATTCTCGCCCTTGACACCTCCGGAGTGACGGCCAGCGTTGCCATTTTGCAGGATGAGACGGTGCTGGCGGAGATGTTTTTAAATCTGAGTCGTAACCACTCTGAAATCCTGCTGCCAACCATTGATTATCTGCTGATAGCTACCGGCCTTGAACTAAGGGCAATTGATGTCTTTGCCTGCACAGTTGGTCCCGGTTCCTTTACGGGGATTCGCATCGGCGTCGGCACGATAAAGGGATTGGCCCTTGCTGTCGATCGGCCTATCGTCGGCTTGTCTGCCCTCGAGGTTCTCGCTATGAATGTAATTGGCTTTCAAAGGAAAATCTGTCCCATGATCGATGCCAGGAGGGAACAGGTATATACGGGTTTATATGACGATAATGGTCCGGACGAATTGACAAACATTGTTCCGGAACGACTGATTAATGCAAATGATTTCCTCGAATTGATAGTAGGAGAGACAGTATTCATAGGAACGGGGGCTGTTAAATACAGGGACATCATTCAACGGAGGTTATCGGGAAAGGCTTATTTTGTCGTCGGCCATCTGCATCAAGTTCATGCCTCGGCAGTAGGGGTCCTTGCAGGCAGGAAGGCCCTTGCCGGAGGACTGACAGACGCCGTGAAGCTCGTTCCCTTGTATCTGCGCCATTCGGAAGCGGAGGAAAAATGGATTGCCAGTGTTGACATTACGGGCAAATTCTCATAAAATCATTGTCAGTCAGCAGCCGGGAGATCTGATAAACATATTTCAGAGGACAAATACATGTCACATGACAGCCCCATAGCCCCCGAAGGAGTTCCCTTCATCATTTCTGCTATCCTTATTACATCCGTATGCCTGTATTTCGGATGGACATGGGCGGCCGTGATTTTCGGGTTGACAACCCTCTTTGTCACCTGGTTTTTCCGCAATCCCCAACGCAATCCTCCCATAGATCCCAAAGCGATCATTTCTCCCTGCGACGGAAAGGTTATTCGTATCGAGACGGTTGAAAGCCACGAGCTGCTGGCCGGACCTCTGAAGAAGATCAGTATTTTCATGAATGTATTCAATGTACATGTAAATCGCATTCCCTATGACGGCGTTGTCGAGATCATCCGTTACTATCCCGGTAAATTCCTGACCGCCAATCTTGACAAGGCCTCCACGGAAAATGAGCGTAATGCCCTTGTCATCGGCCTGGAAAACGGAGAGAAGATGCTCGTCATCCAGATCGCCGGCCTGGTGGCCAGAAGGATTGTCTGCTGGGTTACCAAGGGGATGAAGGTAAATAAGGGAGAGAGATTCGGTTTGATCCGCTTCGGTTCAAGGCTGGATGTCTTTCTTCCCCCCCGAACGAACCTCTGCGTCTGCCTGGGCGACAAGGTTCGGGCCGGGGAGACGCCGATAGGAGAAATGCCATGAAAGAACGACCCAGGTTTCCGAAAGGTAAGATGAAGAAGGGCATTTATGTCCTTCCCAACCTGTTTACCACGGCGAGTCTCTTTTCCGGGTTCTACTCCATTATCGCCTCCGTGAAAGGACAGTTTGAGGTAGCGGCAATCTCCATATTGGTTGCCGCCGTTCTCGATGCCCTGGACGGTCGTATTGCCAGAATGACCAATACGACCAGCAAATTCGGCGCCGAATACGACTCACTTTCTGATCTGGTTTCTTTTGGAGTTGCCCCGGCGATCATGGCCTATACGTGGTCCTTGTTTGCCTTCGGCAGATGGGGCTGGCTGGTGTCATTTCTGTTTGTAACCTGCGGGGCCTTAAGGCTGGCACGTTTTAATATTCAGATCGGCATTATCGACAGCAAGGTATTCAATGGTTTGCCTATTCCCGGCGCCGCGGCGGTCGTGGCCACGGGGGTGCTTATTTACTACAAGCTCGGAGGGGTCGGACATTTCAATCACTTGCTTGGCCTCATCTCGGTCCTTGTTCTTGCCCTTTTCATGGTGAGCAACATTAAATATTACAGCTTCAAAGACCTCAACTTTTTTGCCCGGAAGCCTTTCATGTCCTTTGTCCTGATCGTCTGTGTCTTGATTATTGTGGTTGCGGAGCCGCAGATCATGATTTTTACATTTACAGCGGGTTACAGCCTCTCCGGACCGGTGTGGCTCATCGTCAAGTTGGCAAAAAAGCTGCCCGGAATGAAGGGAAATAGTTCTACAGCGGCAAAGCAAGGCCCAGTGTCCTGAGTATTATTTGATAAATATGCATAACTAACCCAGGCGATCAATAATCAGAGAGCAAAACAGCCATTATTTTTTTGAGGAGATGATAATTATATGAGAGCCTTTCACGTAGCGGTAGTAGGCGCCACCGGCGCCGTAGGGAATGAAATGATTAAAATTCTGGAAGAACGGAACTTTCCCGTGGGGAAGCTCAAGTTGCTTGCTTCCGAGCGGTCCCTGGGCAAATCTCTGGAATATAAGGGGAAAAGTATTCCCGTGGAAGTTCTGAAAGAAGATTCTTTCACGGGGGTGCAGATAGGTCTGTTTTCCGCCGGAGGTAGCATTTCCGAGAAGTTCGCCCCCCTTGCCGCCCAGGCAGGATGTGTGGTCGTGGACAACACCAGTGCCTTCCGAATGGTTCCGAATATTCCCCTGGTCGTACCCGAGGTAAATCCGGAGGCCATCGCCTTCTACAAAAACCGTGGAATCATAGCCAATCCTAATTGTTCCACGATTCAGATGGTCGTCGCCCTGAAGCCCATTCATGATACCGTCCGGATCAAGAGAATAGTTGTCTCCACCTATCAGGCCGTATCCGGTACCGGTAAGAAGGCCGTTGATGAGTTGAGTAATCAGACCCGCGCCCTGCTCAGTTTTCAGGAGCCCGTCGTCAAGGTCTATCCCTACCAGATTGCCTTCAACTGTTTGCCCCAGATCGATGTCTTCGTAGATAACGGCTATACGAAGGAAGAAATGAAGATGATCAACGAAACCAAAAAGATCATGAACGACCCTTCCATAGCCGTGACGGCAACGACAGTGCGTGTACCTGTCTTCTATGCCCATTCCGAATCTATCAATATCGAGACGGAAAAGAAGATCACTCCTCAGGAGGTAAGGGATCTTCTGGCAAACGCCCCGGGGGTGATTGTCATCGATGATCCTCAGCAGCGTCTATACCCCATGGCCATTCATGCCGTGGGGAAAGATGAAACCTTTGTCGGAAGGATCAGGGAAGACGAATCCATTCCCAATGGCATCAATATGTGGGTAGTCTCTGACAACTTGCGTAAAGGTGCGGCCTTGAACGCCGTACAGATTGCGGAAATCCTCGCCAAAGACTATCTGTGAGAGGAGAACTCGGCCCATGAGAATCACCGGGGGTGAAATGCGGGGAAGACGTATTTCACCCCCACCGACAAGGGATGTAAGACCAACGCCGGACGCCGTTCGGGAATCCCTTTTCAATCTTCTCCCTCCTGTCAGTGGTCAAACCTTTCTCGATCTTTACGCCGGCAGCGGGATCGTGGGTCTCGAAGCCCTGAGTCGAGGAGCGAAATGCGCCGTTTTTGTTGAAAAGCAGGCCATCATTGCCAGGAAGATAAGGGAACAGGTTGCAGCGCTCGGGTTGGAAAACCGCTCGCTGGTCCTGACAATGAGCGTCGATAAGGGAGTTGCAACCTTGAGCGGTCGGAAGGAACGATACGATGTCATCTTTGCCGATCCGCCCTACGAACGGGAATGGATCATCAAAACCATTCATTACTGCCAGAGGAATGATCTCTTGGCGACGGGAGGGCTACTGGTCCTGCAAAGGTCCGTAAGGGAAAAAATTGAAGAAATGGACAGCAACCTGGGATTTGTAGATGTCGATGAACGGCGTTATGGAGACACGGTGCTAACTTTTGTAGCGCATAGAATTGAAGGAGACTTGTTAACATGAAGAAAATTGCAGTCTATCCGGGATCTTTCGATCCCATCACCAACGGTCATATTGATATTATTACGAGAGGGCTGAGAATGTTCGATGAATTGATTATTCTTATTGCCTATAATCCCAACAAATCTTCTCTTTTTACCGTTGAGGAAAGAATGGATATGATCAGGCAGGTAGTCATAAAAGATGAGAAAATTCTACGGGTGGATTGCTCATCGGGACTTCTCGTCGATTATGTCCAGAACAAGGGGGCGAATGTTATTCTCCGGGGGCTCCGGGCCGTATCCGAATTTGAATACGAATTTCAGATGGCCCTGATCAACCGACGCCTCAATCGGGACATCGAAACCGTTTTTCTCATGACGGGATTCCAGTGGTTTTACACCAGCTCCAACCTGATCAAGGAGGCGGCCAGTCTCGGGGGATCGGTCACGGGACTTGTTCCCGACATCGTCTTCGAACGCCTCCGGGGCAAATTTAATAAGGTAACAAAGTAGTTAATAATAAAAAAAGAGGTCATATGAAATTAGCGCAACGAATAGGAAGGATCAAACCCTCGCCGACCCTGGCCATCACTGCAAAGGCCAACGCCTTGCGGGCGGAAGGGCGGGATATTATCGGTTTCGGGGCTGGCGAACCGGATTTCGATACCCCAGAAAATATCAAGACTGCGGCCGTCAAGGCCATACAGGAGGGGTTTACAAAATACACGCCGGTGGGCGGCATTGACGAACTAAAGGACGCCATTATTGCTAAAATGTCCAGGGATCATGGACTTCCCTATAAACGTTCACAAGTCGTTGTCTCCTGCGGGGCAAAACACTCATTGTACAACCTTATCCAGATTCTCTGTGAAGAAGGAGATGAAGTTATCGTCCCGGCCCCATACTGGGTATCCTATGTCGATATCGTTGTCCTGGCCGGGGCGACGCCTGTGATTATCAACACCTCCGAAGAAGGAGGATTTAAACTGACCCCGGAACTACTGAAGGAGGCGGTTACGAACCGAACAAAGGCTATTATTCTCAACAGTCCCTCCAATCCGACCGGGTCTACCTATCACCGCCGGGAGCTGGAGGCCTTGGCTGCGGTTATCGAACCGACGGGTATGACAGTAATTTCTGACGACATTTACGAAAAGATCCTCTACGATGGTTTTGAGTTTTTCAGTATCGCCTCTGTCAGTGAAGTGCTCAGAAATAGAACCGTGGTCGTGAACGGGGTCTCAAAAGCCTATGCTATGACAGGCTGGCGGATCGGCTATGCCGCCGGACCGGAAGAAATAATTGCTGCCATTACCAAGTTGCAGAGCCAGAATACATCTAACCCAACATCCATATCTCAGAAGGCCTCGGTAGAAGCCCTCAATGGCGATCAGTCAGCCGTCACCATGATGGTGAAGGCCTTCCGGGAAAGGCGCAATATAATCGTGGATGCACTGAATGCGATTCCTGCAATATCCTGCCGACTTCCCCAGGGGGCGTTTTATGTCTTCCCGAATGTATCAGCGCTCTATGGCCGCTCCTGTCAAGGTAGGAAGATCGCTAATTCATCGGACCTGGCAGCATACTTCCTCGAAGAGGCCAATGTAGCCGTTGTTCCAGGAGTGGATTTCGGCAACGACAATTACATCCGCCTGTCCTATGCGACGTCCTTAAAGTTAATTGAAGAGGGAATCAAACGAATTGATCGGGCTTGTGTCCGGCTTACTTAGAATATCTGGAAGCCAGTGGTGATGAACTATTAGGCACATTTCACGTTCCTCCCACTCAAGGGGAGGGTTGGGGTGGGGATGGGTTTTATGACGGAGCATTGCAGAAGAAAGACGCGGCCGGTTTTTCTTGGCAAGGTGCAGATAGGCGGTGGCGCCCCGGTGTCGGTCCAGTCCATGACCTCAACAGATACCGGGGACGTCGTTAAAACGCTGGCCCAAATCCGCAGGCTGGAGAAGGCGGGATGTGAGATTATCCGCATCGCCGTCCCAGACGAGGAGGCAGTTGCGGCCATTCCAAAAATCAGGAAAAAGATCCATATCCCCTTGATCGCCGACATCCACTTTCAGCATCGCCTGGCGATTATGGCTATCAAAGCCGGGGTAGAAGGCATTCGCATCAACCCGGGAAACATCAAAAAAGAGTCTATTCCCGAGATTGTCAAGGCGGCCCGGGACCATGGGACGGTGATTCGCATCGGCGTCAATGCGGGGTCACTGGAGAAAGATCTCCTGGAAAAGAATGCTGGCCCGTGTGCCGACGCACTGGTGGAGAGCGCCCTGCGCCATATCCACCTTCTGGAGGACCTTGATTTTGATCAAATCAAGGTTTCCCTGAAGTCATCGGATGTGCCGGTGATGATCAGGGCTTATCAACTTCTTTCTGAAGAAGTGGACTATCCCCTGCATCTGGGCGTTACCGAGGCGGGCAGTCTGATGAGGGCAACGGTAAAATCGTCTATAGGCATCGGGACGCTCCTTTATCAGGGGATTGGCGATACCATCAGGGTTTCCGTCACCGGCGATCCGGTCAACGAAATTCCTGTTGCTTATGACATCCTCCGGGCCTTGAAGATGCGGATGATCGGACCGGACGTCATCTCCTGCCCCACCTGCGGCAGGTGCGAGATCGACCTCCTGAAGTTGACCCGGACCGTGGAAAAACGCCTGGCGGGACGGAAAGACTATCTGAAGATCGCCCTGATGGGTTGCGTCGTGAATGGCCCGGGGGAGGCGGCCGAGGCAGATATCGGTATTGCCGGAGGTAGGGGAGCGGGTATGCTGTTCCGGAAGGGACAGATTATCAGAAGAGTCAAAGAAGAGGACTTCGTCGAGGCTTTATTAGCGGAGATCCAGGACATAACAAAAGAAAAAAAGGAGACCTGATGCGTTACTCACAAATGTTTCTGCCGACACTCAAAGAGATCCCCTCCGATGCGGAGGTGATCAGTCATCAGCTCATGCTGCGGGCGGGAATGATCCGGAAATTGACAAGCGGGGTCTATTCCTATCTACCGATGGGCTATCGCGTCATCCGGAAGGTGGAGCAGATCATCAGGGAAGAAATGAACCGTGCCGGAGCCCAGGAGATATTTATGCCCACCGTTCAACCGGCGGAGTTATGGAAGGAGTCGGGACGCTGGAACTTTTACGGGAAAGAACTGCTGCGCTTCCGCGACCGAAAAGACAGTGAATGTTGCCTGGGACCCACCCATGAGGAGGTGGTCACGGATATCGTCAGGAATGGCGTCAAATCTTACCGGCAGCTTCCCCAGAATCTATATCAGATCCAGACGAAGTTCCGCGACGAAATCCGCCCCCGCTTCGGGCTGATGCGGTGCCGTGAATTCAGCATGAAAGACGCCTACAGCTTTGATATCGATACCGTGAATGCAGACCTCAGTTATCAGAAG
>JALNVY010000032.1 GCA_023231165.1 Syntrophales bacterium
ACACAGAGAACACGCAGAAAACGTGTTTTGCTTTTATTTGTTGAATATTTGCTACTTACGCGGAGATACACCCGGATACAGTGATCGTAACCATGATATTCTCTGATGGCTGAAGGAAGGGAAGGGAATGACCGTAGGAAAGATAACCTGATATCGTGTTAATGTACCTTAACAACCTGTTAGCACCAGTTAACACTCTTCCTTTTGCAACAAACTCAATCTCCTCATCTGGTGATATAAGGCCACGCGGGATATGCCCAAAAGTTTTGCGGCCTCGGTCCGGTTGCCGCGGGTCCGTTCCAACACAGATTTAATAGCTTTGGTCTGAAAGGCATCCGTCATTTTCCTGAGATTAAAGTCACCTCCGGCGAGTTCCTGCACGATTTTCCCCGGCAAAAGTTGTTCTGAGATCTCGTTGCCCTTTAACATGGCCGCGGGAAGATGTTCTGGCAGGACAAATTCCACGTCTTCAAGGATCATGATCCTCTCCACGATGTTTGACAACTCGCGAACATTGCCCGGCCAGGCATATAGCTCCAGGGCATCTCGTGCGTCATCAGAAATCCGTTTCACTGGCTTGTTGAATTTACGGCTGTAGAGACCGATGAAGTGCTCCACAAGAGGGAGGATGTCTTCTGCTCTGTCCTTCAAGGGAGGAACGTCAATGTTGATCACATTAAGGCGGTAGTACAGGTCCTGGCGGAAGCTTTGATCGTCCATGGCTTTCTTCAAGTCCTTGTTGGTTGCGGCGATGATCCGGATGTCAGTGACGATCTTCTGCGTCCCCCCGATCCTCCGGAAACACTTCCCTTCGATCACCTGGAGCATCTTCGCTTGCAACGAAGGCTGCATCTCTCCGATCTCGTCTAGAAATAGCGTCCCTTTTTGGGCCACTTCGACAAGCCCTTTTTTCTGCTTTTTTGCATCGGTGAAAGCGCCGGCTTCATGGCCAAAGAGCTCGCTCTCCAGCAATGTTGCAGGTATCGAGGCACAGTTGATCTCGACGAAGGGCTGATAGGCCCTGAGACTATTGTAATGGAGGCACTTGGCAATCAGGCTTTTTCCTGTTCCGCTGGCCCCCTCGATGAGGATGGTGGCAGCGTCGTTGTTGGCGGCCCGGGTCGTCATTTCCAGAACTTTCTGTATGGCCACGCTACGGCCAATGATGTTGTGGTAGCCGTAGCGTTCCTTATTCCGATAGATGGTCTGCCGGATGTCCTGGCGCAGGGAGCGTATTTCCATGGCCATCTTGATGATGGACACCAGCGCCTTAGGTGTCACCGGCTTCCTGATGAAATCGAACGCTCCGAGATCGAGGGCCTTCTTCGTGGACTCTACATCGCCATAGGCGGTCATCATGAGCACAATGCTGTCGGTCTGGTCCTGGCGCAGGCTCTGCAGCACTTCAATGCCGTTGATGTCGGGTAGCCTCATGTCCAACAGGATAAGATCGATATCTCCAAGCCGCGCGGCCTCCAGGCACTCCCGGCCATCCTTCGCCAGTAGGACGCGATATCCATCGCTAACCAGGGCCTTCTGTAGAGTTTCCCGGATCAACTCGTTGTCATCTGTAATTAGGACGGTATGCATCATTATCTTTCCTTTTCCGAGGCGGTAGGCAGCATAACATGAAACCTTGTGCCCCCTGTGGGAATGTCCTCAATGAAGATAGATCCCGCATGCGCCACGACGATCCGGTGGCAATTTGAAAGACCCAGACCTGTCCCGCCGGGTCTGGTCGTGAAAAAGGGGTCGAAGATCTTGTCGCGGATTTCCTGCGGGATCCCATCGCCGGTATCCTCGATCGTTATCTGCACGCTCCCGCTTTCCCCGTTGACCAGTCCCTCTCCAGAAGACGCCGTTTGGATCGTCAGGCAGCCCGCTTCCCTCATCGACTGAATGGCATTCAAGGCAACATTGATTATGACCTCGCGCATTGCCTTTCTATCCATCGACACGAGGGGCATCTGCGGACTACAGTGAAGAAGAAGTTCTATCTGCTTTTTCCGGCACAGGCCGGAGAGAAAATCGGCCACGTCGCCGATCAAATCATTGATATCCGCCAGCTCCAGATGCATCTCCCGGGGTTGGGCCAAATTCAGCAATTCACCGATGACATTGTCGATCCGCCCTATCTCATCCATGGATTTCGCAAGCAGCCGTCGCTGCGGGTGATCAGGATCCATCCCGTCGCTGATCAGCTCCATCGTCGCCGCGATTCCCATCATGGGATTGCGGATTTCATGTGAAATTCCAGCTGCCAGTTGTCCTACCGCCGCCAGTTTGCTCATTCTCTGGATCTGCTCACCGATCCGTTTCTTTTCCGTGTGGTCATTGAATACAAACAGGATTCCTGCCTCTTCCCCACTTTCGCCCTTCAGTGTCGTCACGGTGACCTCCACCGCGTGCTGCAGGCCATCGTTGCCAATATATTCGTATTCCTTTGTCCCGCTCACGGGATTGCAAAACAAGTCTTCAAAGAACCGGAAGCAAGAATATTCAAGGGCCGCCTCATCCACCCTTTGAGAGAGAATCATGTTCGGATCCACCCCAAAAATGCGGGCAGCCTCACCGTTCGTGGAAGTGATTATCCCCTTTCTGTCTATGGTCAGGATGCCGCTTGGAGAGCTTTCCAGAATGCTTTTGTTGAGATTTCTCTCTGCCATGAGCTGCTCATGAAAACGTCTGTTCTCTATGATGATGCTCGCCTGGTTGGCGAAGATCGTAAACGCCTCAATCTCCGATTTGGAGATCCTTGGCCCGTCAAGGGGTCTGTTCACACCCATGCATCCAATAATCTTCCCCTTAGCAGTCAGTGGGGCATAGATGATCTGGCCCCTTTTAAGTCTATCCGTGATGCGACGGTCGATGTCCGTTGCACGGGGATCCTCTTTCGAATTCTCAAAACAGATGACCTCACCGTATTTGACAGCCATCGTCTCGATGCACTCGTGGCGGTGCAGGTGGAAAGGTTTGCGATAGGCCCGTTTCTCGTTCTTTACGCCGAAGCCCCTGACCATTCGACAATCGAGATACTCCCCATCCTCATTGATAAGAAACAAGCAGGATGCAGAGAATCCCAGTTCTTGCTCAGCACTGACTAGGATGGATCGTAGTATCTCATCGAGGCCGACCTGCTGCGTTAGCAGGGTCGACAAATGAAAAATGGCCGCAATGGTCCGATCCTTCGCTTCCAATATCTTGTTACTTACACCCATTGTGGCTCCCGAAGCTGAGCTGGCCTGCCAACTCGGCACAGAATGAAAGGTAATTGCTTAATCCTTTTGCGTCCTCCGATAGAAAGATCTTCAGAGTTAAGCTGGTGCTTTTATTTACGCACGATAATACCGAAGTGAGACCGGTTGTCAATAGCGGATACTAATTTATCCGTCCTTCCTATTCTACTCAACAAATAAGCGATTCCTCAATCCTCAGTCTTTGCCTCGGCATGGTTGGCTAATTCTGATCACCTTGTTAAGCATCCGATCCCTGCTTCAAAGCACCGATTGCTGTGTACTTTGTATTCCGTTCAGTTTCTATTTTTTCTTTTATTAAATTTATCGAGGGCCCGTCTGCACGCAATGTCCAACAGGTATCCACAAGCATACCGATCATATCCGATACGAGGCCTGATGCTCCCTTTAGTTTGTAAGCAGCATATCCTTGAATGGTTGCTGAACCCATTGATGTTAAAAGCGCCGCCAGATGGTTACACCCTTTACCGCTGCCAACCAGCGATTTTACTCTGGACGTGAATCCCCGGGTGACACTTAATCCTTTGACAGATGCAATGCTGTCGATGGTTTCTAAGCATTCGGCACGGGGAACAACCGGCATTTCAACATGCAGATCCTCGATCACAAGAGTGGTTTTGTTAACGAGCAAATGAATGATCATCTGATGCAATATACCAGGAGATCTTTTTTCACCTGTGACCAAATGAAATTCATGAAATCGATGATCTGTCAGACATCCTTCCATTACTAATCTCTGTTTGTCATATTCATACGTATTCACCTCTATGGATCTCGTGTGATATTTTTCCCCTCTCGGTTTTCCAAACAAACTCATCATGCGTCACTTCCTTTATCCGATTTAAAATCCGATGGAGAAAGGATGTAAATATTTCATGCCAACTTCTCCAGTGGGAAGGTATGGATAAGGAGACTGTGGGAATTTACCCCACAGTCTCCTGTAGAATCGCATTTTAATGTCTCCTGCTTATCCTGATCCCATCACTAAGCCAAAAAATGATCCTTCGTGCAGGAAACACATTTCGCTTAGATTAATTGGAATTTTTTCGCCAAATATTCATCTTCTCCGCTTCCTTTACCAGCTCATCTCTGAGGTCTGGATGAGCAATATTTATCAGAGCTTCTGCCTTCTGCCAAGTGGACTTACCAGCCAGATCCGCGATTCCATACTCAGTTACAATCATGTGGGACTGTGTACGCGGCACGGTTACAATCGAGCCTACAGGAAGAGTAGGTACGATGCGGGATTTTATATTGCCCTGCTTGTCTTTATAGGAAGCGTTACAACAAATAAATGATATTCCTCCCTCGGACATGTAGGCGCCGGTTGCAAAATCCAGCTGCCCGCCGGTACCACTGATATGCCGTGGTCCCGACGATTCTGATGAAACTTGTCCAAAAAGGTCGACCTCGATACAGGCGTTTATTGAAATCAAATTGTCATTTTGACTCATGATGTGGGGGGCATTGGTGTATGAAACCTCATAGGCAGCCAACGAGGGGTTCTTATCAATCCAATCATAAAGGAATTGGCTGCCAGCAGCAAAGGACCAGACACTTTTATTTTTGTCAATGCTTTTCTTCTTGTTGGTTAATTTACCCGCCTGATACATGTGATAATAGGCATCGACAAGCATTTCCGTGTGGCAACCCAGATCCTTAACATCAGATTCGACCAACATTGTACCCAAAACATTGGGCAGGCCGCCAATGCCTAACTGGATACAAGCACCATTCGGTATTAGGGGCATTATATGCTCTGCGATCTTTTTGTCGATTTCGGAGGCAGCGGCAGGAGGGATCACTTCAACTTTTGATTCATATTCAACTACATGGTCGATCTCGTCGATGTGAACGGTCTCGCCTCTACCGCCCATGGCCCACGGTAGCAGCGGATTCACCTCGACAATAATTTTCTTTGATACATCCAAAGCCGCACGTACAGCGGCACTACCCATGTGAAAATTGAAGAACCCGTCTTTGTCCATCTTTGTTACCCGGATCATGGCAACATCGACATTCTTAATGCTTTTTCTGTAAAATAAGGGCTGGTTTCTAAAGATCATCGGATGGTAGAAACACCTGCCCCGATCATGCAGTTTGCGTGAATAGCCGGAGAAATGCCAGTCCTGCAATGTGAACACATCCCCCTCCGGGTCGGCCTCTATGCAAGCCTGTTGGGACAAGCTCAACACCACGCGGATATTGATATCCTTGAGTTCACCCTTGCGGGCTGCCAGTGCCTTGTCCAACGCAATAGGTTTGGTATGGCCAAAACCATATTCTATCCAGTCTCCACTTTTTACGACTTGCACAGCTTCTTCCGGTGCAACCAATTTCCGACGATACTCTTCCTGCACGCGCACTTTTTCTGAATACGACATAAATCCTCCTTAAGGAAAATGAAATACAATCATCTGGTAAATTTCAAATCTAAGCCCTGCGCAAAATGAATGCCAATAAACAATAAACATCTAAATCAGTTAGAACACAAAAACATGGCCTCCCCTTATAATATCATGCAATTACCGTCACTTAATGAGATATAGCTCCTGTAGATATTTATTAAGAAGTGCTTTCCATTGCTTTTTTCAGAATGTCAGGCATGAATCAGCAACACTGTTGAGATTGATATGTGTTAACATCCTTTAACAGACTGTTCGCATTTTTTAACATCCCCATGTATGTCAATCATAACGATGGCCCTTGGAATCTATTTAATCTTTTCAGGTCGAATTCCCCGCTGCTTGCGGCGAATGAAATGATACCTCCCGGAGATTCCCCGCTGCTTGCGGCGGGGTGGTTCATTTTGCTTCCTGGATTCCCTCATTGTAGTTACATTTTATCTAGTTGAATTTTTTTTCGGGGCAGGTCATCACCACTATCCACACATGACAAGTATTGAAATATAATTATTCGAATAGATGATCATTTCCCCTTGAAAACCGCGTGGCACCTTTTTTGCTGTAGCTAATGCCGCAACATTGTTCTACTCCCTTAGCCTGTAAAGGTAATTGGGCTGAACGTCTTTATTCTGAATAGGCAACAACGAAGAGTGCTCTATGCTTGGTCCTTGTTTGAAAAGCACATTAATGAATAACTGCAAGGGGGAATAAATGATCAGATTATTAAATGATATCTCCAGAATAGCGCAGGAGAAGGGACCCAAGAAAATGGTTGTCCTGGCGCCGGAAGATGAGGAGTTCATGAAAGCGGTAAAAATGAGTTGGGAGATGGGGTACATAGAACCCATTCTCATCGGCAACACAAAAAAGATGGAGATAATCGCAGAAAAGGCAGCATTTAATATAGACGGGTTCAGAAAAATCCCGGTTAGTGAACAACAAGACATTTCCGATCTCGGGATTAAAATGCTGTTTGAAGGCGAAACGCCCATAGCCAGCAAAGGTCAGATTCCGACCTCATTCATCTACCGCTCAATTATTCGCGAGGAAGCAAAGTCAGGCTCCGGCATGAATGTGAGTGTGATTTCATTTTGGGAAATACCGGGAATCGATCACCTCGTTGCTTTCACCGATACAGGGGTAAATATCAAGCCGGATCTCAAAGCAAAGGCAGAGATTATCAAAAATGCGGTTTTCGTCTACCATCTTATGGGATACCAGAGGCCAAAGATCGCAGTTCTTTCTGGGCAGAGGGAGGTCGGCGGCACACTTGCCTCATATACTGATTACGAAGCATTGAAAAGAGCAGCCACTGTGGGTGATTTCGGAGAATGTGAAATCGTAGCCGCCACATCCTTCACAGAAATCTTTTTTGGAAATAGAAACCGTATTGCTGATTACAGCCAGATAAAAGGATATGATATGCCTCACATCCTTGTTGTTCCCTGCCTTGATACGGGCAATATCATCTGCAAGCTCGATTTATTCCTTGATGTGATACGCAGTTCACTGGTTGCTACATCGAAAGGTCCGGTCTGCATACCGGCCCGATCCGACTTCAGCGACAACATTGTTCAGCAGATTGCCATGTGCGTGGCCTTTGCCGACCGGATGGAAAAGGAGGCACACTGAGATGATGAATTCATTCAATAGCATTTTAGCGGCGGCGAAACAGAAGGGGGCAAAAAAAGTTGTTGTTCCTTTTCCTAACAGGGAAGATATCGACGTTCTTGCCAAAGCGGTTGAGTCAGGTCTGATCATTCCTATCCTAATCGGGCGGAGAAAAGAGGTGCAGGCCTTGCTCGACAAAACACTGCCGGCATCCCTAGAGCATGAAATAGTGGATGAACAGGAGCAACAGCATGCCCTGATCCGAGCTATTACATATATTCGTGAAGACAGAGCCGATATTCTCATGCAGGGAGGCATTGCCCATCAGGTGATGATGGACGCCGTGCTTGATAAAAACACCGGTTTTAAGAATGGCAGGTTGGCAAGCTATATTTCCCTCTTTCAGCTCAAGAAGCAAGAGAAACTGATTCTCATAACGGACACTTTCTTAAACAACTATCCGATTGTTCTCGAAAAACAGTTGATCCTTGAAAACGCGCTCAAGGTCGTTCACATGATGGGGCTTGATGAGCCAAAAGTGGCCGTTATTGCGGCTATCGAGCAGGTGAATCCCGGCATTCCCTCAACTCTGGATGCCGCCATTCTCTCCAAGATGTCTGACCGGAGGCAATTCGGAAAGGCGATAGTCGAGGGGCCTCTCGATATGGATTGTGCATTGAGCCATGTGGCCGCAGGCCGAAAGGGATTAAAAAGCGTTGTAACGGGTAATGCGGATATCTACCTCGTCCCCGAAATCGATACCGGTTATCTCCTTGCCGAATCACTGGTTTTCTTTGGAAAGATGCAGGCAGTGGGAGTTGTCATGGGGACGTCCAAACCAGTGATTCTTAACCTCCCCTTTGTCACCCCTGAAAACCGGCTGGTAGAAATCGCATTGGCGTCACTGATTGCCGAGCAAGGAGGATGATATGGCAGATGAACATCGATTACTGATTATGAATGTTGGCTCCACATCTACAAAGGTGGCCTTCTTCAAGGAATCAAGACAGATTGCACTGGAGAATATCCGCTATAGTGGGGAAGAATTGGCCGCTTATGCCACTTTGGCGGAACAGTTGCCCCGGCGAGAAGGTGATGTGTTAACATTCACTGGCAGCAACGGGATCGATCTGAAGGCCGTCGATATGGTAGTCAGCCGCGGCGGGCTTGGGAAACCAGCGCCGGCCGGGGCATACCGCATCGACGACGCAATGTGCCGGGATCTCATGGAAGGCAGGTATGGAAAGCACCCCTCGGCCCTGGGACCGGCCATGGCGCTCAGCTTCTCCAGACAGTTCGGTATGCCGGCCATTGTAATCGATGCCCCAAGCACGGATGAATTCGAGCCCTTGGCCAGGATCTCCGGCCTCCCGGAAATAGAGCGCAAGAGCGTCTTCCACGCCCTCAATCAGAAGGCCGCCGCCCGTCGCCTGGCGAAAGACCTGGGAAAGAGATACGAAGAAATCAACGTCGTTGTCGCCCACTTGGGGGGCGGAATAACGATCGGCGCCCATAGGCAGGGACGGGTAATCGACTGCACCCACGGTCTGAGCGAGGGCCCCTTCACGCCGGAACGGGCCGGTTCATTGCCGACCATGGACCTGCTAGATCTTACATGGTCGGAAAAACTAGAGAAGAAAGCTATTCAGGGGCGGCTCATCGGCCAAGGCGGCATGGCCGCATATCTTGCCACTACGGATGCACAAAAAGTGGAGGGCATGATCAAGGGCGGCAGCGAGCAGGCAATGTTGATATATAACGCCATGGCCTACCAGGTTGCCAAGGACATCGGCGCCATGGCCACGGTTCTGAAAGGAGACCTAGAAGCCGTTGTCCTCACGGGCGGGTTGGCTCATTCCAAGCTGTTGATGGAGCTGATTGAAGAACGGGTTCGGTTTCTCGCCCCCGTATCCGTGTATCCCGGCGAGGATGAGATGCCTGCCCTTGCGGAAGGAGGATTGCGGGTCCTGTCGAAGGAAGAGGAGATTAAAGAGTACCGCTAAGAACAAGCATTATCGGAGGCAAATATGGATTTTGCATTGACGGAGGAACAGGGGCTCATCCGCAACAACATGAGGGAATTCGCCGAGAGGTATGTGGAACCTATCGCCGCGGAAATAGACGAAAACAACCGCCATCCGGTAGAGCTTTTCAGGAATCTGGCCGAGGGAGGGTGGATGGGAATCCCCATCCCCGAACAATACGGAGGCGCCGGCGCCGATTTTCTTACCCACGCCGTCGCTGTCGAGGAGGTTTCAAGGTCCTGCTCGTCAACAGGCTTTACCCTGTCTTTTCATGCCGGCATCATAGGCATAGCGCTACTCCTTTCCGGAACTGAAGATCAGAAGCAGAAATACCTGGTCCCCTTGGCCCAGGGGCGTCACCTTGGCTCATTCGCATTGACCGAACCGGGCGCCGGTACGGATGTCATGTCCGTATCTACCCATGCCGTGCGTGACGAACAGGGCTATATCATAAACGGGACAAAGACCTTTGTTTCCAACGGACCCATCGCCGACACCTATATTGTCTTTTGCTGGACCGACAAATCTGCGGGAAGGAACGGCATGAGCGCCTTCATCGTCCCCCGGGAAACACCTGGCCTTAAGCCGGGAGAGCATTTTCAGAAGATGGGGCTCCGGTCCTCCCAGACATCGGAGGTTGTATTTCGTGACTGTTGGATACCCAAGGAAAACCTGCTCGGAGATGAGGGCCAGGGCCTTGCTATCGCTATGGAAGGATTCGAACGCGGCAGGATCGGGATCGCCGCTCAGGCCGTCGGCATCCTTCAGGCTGCCCTTGATGAATCGATACGATATTCCAAGGAAAGGATGCAGTTTGGGAAACCCATTGCCCGGCAACAGGCCATTGCCTGGATGATCGCCGACATGGCCACCGATCTTTCCGCCGCACGACTGCTCACCTACCATGCCGCCTACTTGAAGGACAGTAACCAGCCTTTCGGCAAGGAAGCCTCGATGGCTAAACTTTTCGCAACAGAAGCTGCCATGCGGCACACGGTAAAGGCCGTTCAGATCCACGGTGGCTACGGCTACATCAAGGGCGCCAAGGTTGAACGCCTGATTCGTGATGCCAAAATCGCCGAGGTGTACGAAGGCACATCAGAAGCACAGAGGATGGTCATATCGGGGAAAATCCTCCAAAGACAGGGATGAGAATAAAACCCGGTCCCCGTAATGGTGGTTGCGCAAGATGGGGATGATCGGAAGCGATACCTATACTTTATTTAGTTGATAATAGTTTTTTACCTAACAAAATATAATGGGGAAGAAGCACTATGATTAAAGTCTTGGGCATTCATTCTAGTCCAATCAAAAACGGCAATACGGCCTGGCTTCTTGATTATGCACTTAAAGAAGCAGAAAAAATGGATAGTGTCGAAACAGAATTCATTACGCTGGCGGGGCTGACGATTGCCGATTGCAAACATTGCAACTGGTGTATGAAAAAGCAAACTCCTGACAAACTATGCGTAATTGAAGATGATGCAGACCAAATACTTCATAAAGTGCAGGACTGCGATGTCTTGATTCTTGCCTCCCCAGTTTACTTCTCAAGACTTTCTGGGACTATGGCCTGTTTTATAGACAGGACAAGATGTTTCACATTTGGCAAGAACGGTCACCTAGCCCTGAAAGGTAAAATGGGGGTTGCCTTGGCAGTAGGCTGGTGCAGGAATCTGGGGATGGAAACGACTTTGGCGAGTCTCCACGGCGCTTTTCTTGTCCATGAGATGCTGGCTCCGTCGTGCCATACCGCAGGGGCCCTTTACGGCGTGGGTGTGGTGTCGGGACAAAGAGACGAGAATTTTGTCTACAAGCGAGAAAAGCTCGGGGTGAAAGACGACCATGAAGGATTGAACTCTACGAAACTGCTCGTGCATGAGGCACTGCGCATGGCAAAAAAGTTGACCGTCGACAACTAATATCGTTGAACGCTGTCCCTGAACCCAATAGGATAATCCAATGAACCCTAAAAGTTTAACCAAATCAACTGATGATAGGACGATCGGTTTTGCTGGCCTTGGCATTATGGGTAAGCCTATGGCTCTGAACATGGTTCGTGCCGGCACCAATCTAATTGTCTGGAATCGTTCGTCTAACAAGTGCGAGCCCCTGCGTGCGGCCGGGGCTCAAGTCGCTGAAAACATCGACGATCTATTCGAACGAACAACGACGGTCCTGATTATGCTGCTACATGAGGCTGCTACCGACGCTTTTCTCGGTCGAGGTACAACAGCGTTTGCAAAAAGGATATCCGGGCACACAATTGTTAACATGGGATCAACGCCGCCATCCTATTCCAGAGAGCTGGACTCTGAAATTCGATTGGCCGGAGGGCGCTATGTCGAGGCACCGGTTTCAGGTTCACGAAAACCAGCCGAGGAAGGGATCCTTGTGGGTCTATTGGCGGGAAATCCCGATATCGTGTCCGAGATCACCCCTCTACTACAGCCAATGTTTCGTGAGATTGTTTTCTGCGGCCCGATTGGCCACGGACTGCTCATGAAGCTGGCAGTGAACCTTTATCTGATCACAATGTTTACAGGCCTTGTCGAAGCGATCCATTTTGCTGACAAAAATGGCCTCGATCTGGAGAAGTTCCAAGCTGCGCTTGACGCAGGTCCAATGGCAAGTAATGTCACAAAAGTACGAGGTCCAATGATCATCCGACGCGACTTTAATACTCAGTCGGCCATCTCGGACTGCTTGAATAGTACTCTATTGATTACCAGCCAGGCAAGAGAAGCCAATTTAGCTTCTCCACTTATTGAAGTATGCAAAACGTTGTACGCTGAAGCCACGAGCCTCGGACATAGAGCCAAAGATATGGCAGCTGTTCTATGTGCTATCGAAGCACGAACAAATAGCTTGGCGAGGTGACAGGAAGAAAAGGGGCAGCCGTTGACAAAAGTGTGGATCTGTCTATCAACAACTTAACAATCTATATTTAGGAGGTTTTATGATGAGAGAAGAGATCAAGGAAAAACCGGAAGTTGAAGGGGTAAGCCGTCGTTCCGTTTTAAAAGGGGCCGTTACCTTGGGCGCATTAGCGGCGGGCGGAGGCATAGCCCTCAACATGTCCATGCCGGGAACCGCGGAAGCCGCAGCGAAAAAACTCCCTGCGAAATGGGACGAAGAGGTGGATGTGCTGATCATCGGCTCCGGTTTTGCGGGTCTGGCGGCGGCGGCGGAAGCATCGTCCCGAGGGAGAAAGGTATTGATTCTTGAAAAGATGCCCATCTATGGGGGAAACTCGATTATTAACGGCGGAGAATATGCTTCCTCGGATGATAAATACCACATCAGACAGAAGCTTAATCTCGGTGAAGACAGCACGAAGCAGCATTTTGATGACACCATGAAAGGGGGAGACTACTATAACAACCCTGCCCTGGTAAAAATAATGGTTGAAGACGCGCCCGCCACCTTGAACTGGATGATGGATCAAGGCGGCCTCAAAATGAGAGAGATTGCAAGCAGGGCGGGAGGGCACACGGCATACCGGGCCAGGACATGCGTAGCCGGCGTCGGCCGGTGTTTTACCGAAGCCCTGAAAAAAATGGCCGAACAGAGCGGTGTGAAAATAAGGCTGGAAACCGCTGTGACCTGGGTCTGGCGCAAGGATTGGGAAGGCCCTGTTCTCGGAGTGGAGGCAGTTACCGGAAAGAGAACAAAGAATATCAAGATAAAGCATGCTCTTGTCTTTGCCTCGGGTGGATTCGGCCAGGACATAAAAATGCGCCAGGACTTCAATCCGAGCATAACGCCTTCGGTTAACTGCACGAACCATAAGGGAGCGACCGGCGAGACGATTCGCTATGCCCAAGCCATTGGGGCCGATGCCTTGCAGCTCGCTTTTATTCAGTTGTATCCTTTTGCCGAGCCGGAGACGGGCATCCTCGATACATCGGCCGTGTTCCCCTTCCGGGGGCCGGGTATCGGGATCGTCTATGTGGCCAGGACAGGAAAACGGTATGTGAGCGAACTGGATCGCCGCGATGTCTGCTCACGCGCGGCCATAGCCACCGACTCCAAGCCGACCTACTCCATTTTCAACGAGAAAATGACCCCATTGCTGGGTTCGGCGGAAGAACTGAAGAAGGGCTTGGAAAACGGACGTTTCATCAAGGCGGAAACCCTGAAAGACCTGGCCGGAAAGATTGATATACCCGCCGATGTTTTTGCGGAAACGATAAGGAAACATAACCAGTACCTCGCTGACGGCAAAGATCCGGATTTCAACAAGCCAATCACGGCGAAAATGCTGCCCATTGTCGACGGCCCGTTTTACGCCTTGCCCCAATGGCCGGCAGTCCACCATTGCATGGGCGGCCTGAGGATAAATGAAATGGCCCAGGTTGTTGATGTCTGGCGTAAACCTATCCCACGTTTCTACGCCGCGGGCGAAGTTGCGGGTGGTGTCCACGGGTCAAACCGTCTGGGCAGCAATGCAACCCCGGATGCTATTGTATTCGGACGCATCGCCGGAACCAATGCAGCCAAGGAAAAACCGATGGCTTAACCGGGAAGGGGCCCGTGGCCGGCCATGGACCCCTTCCTTTCCATCAAGGATGGTTGAACATGAAAAGAATCCTCTTATCCATTTTCCTTATGGCCGCCCTGTTGTGCCTGCACTATTTCGTGGCCGGCAGCCGCACGGCCGAGGCGGCAAAACCGGCAGCGGCATCTTGTCAGGCCTGCCATGCCGATTTTACCTCCGTCCTTCCCAAGGGCCATCCTCCGGCCAAGGGAACCGGTCTGGCCGCTTGTACATCCTGCCATGCGCCGGATCTTACCGGAATAGCTAAGAAAAACGCCTTTTCGTCTCGGATGCACACGGCCCATGTGGGGCCAAAGGGATCCTTGGATTGCACGGCCTGCCATACCTGGGTGCCGAACAAGAGATTCGGGCTGATTGGCCAGAAGTGGTCCTGGGGGGCGCCAAAGAAAGAGGATATGGATCTGATGAAGGAGATTTTTATCTCTTGGGCGAACTCCGGTCACACGGACACGCTCCATGCCAAGGCAGGGATAGTCTGTACCCAGTGCCACGGCAAAGAACTTCCTAAGGCTGATGACACGGTGGAAAATAGCCGTTGCCTGACCTGTCACGGTCCCATGGAAAAGCTAGCCCTGAAAACAGAGCCTAAAGATTTCAAGGGTCGCAATCCACACAAGTCCCACTTGGGCGATATCGCTTGCACGGTGTGCCACAAGGGCCATAGGGAATCCAAGGTCTACTGCCTGGGCTGCCATCAGAATTTCCAGATGAAGATCCAGGGCGCGGCAAAACCGTAAACGACCTGTTCACAGGGTGGAGATTTTAAAAGCATTAAGGAAAGGGGGAAGAAGAATCCCCCTTTTTATTTACCTGCTTACCGAATGAAGACGGGACATCTAAAGGCCATCTATAAAATTGATAATCTGCTATGTTTTCTTTTTTAACCATTGTGCGGATTCTTAGGTAGGTTCAGCAAGTGCTCCTTCCTTGTTTATTCCAGTCAAGCGTACCAAAATATTGACGAATATCGAACATTTCAAATCGTAATACACGCAGCCGATCATATGATGAATGTCAACAGTTGTAGGTGACAGCTTCGTCTAACCCACATCACTATTTTATGGTAAATCGTCGCTGATTACCGTTCGAAGCAAAGTATATCCGACAAAATTCCCGGGTGCTCGACTTCAGGAAGCAAATGTTTTAGTCAGGCCGCTTATCTCTTTCGGGATCTGCTGTTCGCCTTCAATCCATTATGCATTCCTTCGCCTCAACACCATCCTGATCGCGATATAGGGGAAGAGGAAAAAAAGAAAGTTGCAACCCTTCACAAAGGCCATGCCATAATAATTCAGCA
>JALNVY010000033.1 GCA_023231165.1 Syntrophales bacterium
CGGCCTCCTTTTTTATTGAGTTTTCGATGACATCTGTTTCGTGCGACTGCCGCCCGCTACTTTAAGCTCCTGACCTTTCAGGACGACGATCTCGACAGTCCGTCCGGCATCTATTTCGATAATCGGAAAGAGCCTCTCAGCCATTTTCATATAGTAATTCGCAATCATGTTCAGTGCGTTACCGGCGCCGCCCAAAGCTGCGACCTGCCCGACATCGCCAAGCGAGGGACGGGCGTATCCGATGCTGGTGTTGCTCTGTGTAGGATTGGCAAACATGTTGAATTGCGGGGTCTGCTGTGGTGTTAACGCCGTTGACAGGCCCCCAAGCGTTCCCGCGAAAATTGCCATTGCTATCTGTTGCCCCTGCTTGCTCACCAGTCTCCCCCGCATGCCGAGCTTGCCATCCTCTCCCATGACTTGACCCTTCATGGAGACTTCGATGACCCTGTTGTCGGTACGGACGCAGGAAAGGGTCTCCGTTCGGATGTAGGCCCGCTCGTCAGAAATGTTGCCGTATCCAGCGCCAATAATGAAGCACTCTTTAAGGTTCATGCGAAACCTGTTGGGCAATACGCTCAGATCGGTCACGCCTAAAAGTACAGGATAAGGTTCGGCAGTGCTCTTCCCACCAGAAGTCGGAGCGTCAAGACCGCTCAACAGGACAGCCTGCATGAAACTGCCCGCAGGCAGGTATGTCGTAGGGTCCTCTCTCTTTTTGTCCTTTGTAGATTTTGCGTCGGATTTTCTTTCGTCGCCCTTGAACATCCTTATCGTGCCGCCAGCTCCGGAAGAACCGGAGTCGGATGGCTTTGCAGTTCCCGGTCTGGGCGTCCCCATTGACGATTGCGATCCCGCCTGAGATGCCTGGGGCCGCGCTTCTTGGAGAGAAGAAGGAAGCGGAGTAGGGCCTACAGCCGGAGGACAACTTGGTCCGGCGCAAGACGCTCTGGGAACTGTGGGAACAGCTTGTTTACTGGGGGCAGGGGGAGGAAGAGGTGGAGGCGATACCACCCGGGATTGTGATTTCTTGGCCTGTTCCTTCGTCTCCTCAATCTCTTTCTTCATTTTTTCCATCTGAGAGCGCATTTCCTCATTGCTCTTTTCCAGGGCCTTGATGTTTTGCCCTTCGGCAGCCACCCAGAGGTCTTTTTCCACTTTGTCAGCCATAAGAGTCATCTTCTTCGCTGAGGTTGTTTTTCCCGCAGCCGCAGTTTTCTTGCCCGATTTATCCATGCTGTAGGAGATGATCATAACGAGCCCAACGGTTACGACGATTATGGCAACAAGCACCACTATCTGCTTCTGTCTTGTCGAGAGCCGATCAAGGATATTTTTGAACACTGCCTTCACTTTCTTAACTCCCTTTTAGGTGGGATTCAGCTGCTGCATGCCAGTCAAAAAGTGCCATCGTTTATTTTTCAACCGCTCGAAAGCATCTTCCCCGAGTTTATAAAAATAAACGTCCATTGTGATGTAAAATTTCTTTTCTTAGAAAAGCTTCAACTTGTTTGTTCCTTCTTCCCATAATAGAATAACTCATTTCTTACCGCCCGTAACCGGCACTTTTCAACTGGTTGAATACCTTTTTGGCATAGGACTTTCTTCGCTCCGGGTTGCCACTGTTGTAACACCCCACAGCCTCCCAGTTGTATCCGTACTTCTGGATGCACTGTGCCAGCACCCAGGCGCCTACCCGTACATTTGTGCATGGGTCAGACAACTTGTTCCAGGTCTCTGCCCCCAATGTCCGATACCAACTGGAATTGATCTGCATGACACCGTAATCGTACGAACCGTTTGTGTTTTTGTTAATGGCCTGGGGATCAAGGGAAGATTCCACGTTGGCGATGCCCCATAAGAGCAAAGGAGATATGCCATAAGTCGAACCCGCTTCCTCAAAGCAAAAGGCGGTGGCATTTGTAGTCAACAAACATCCAAGTGCCGCCGCCAAAAGGAGGGATCTGATATCGTGTATCATTCGTCGACTTTTCATGCTTATGCGGCGCTGGATACAGGAGAGTTTAACCCCTTGGCGGATACCAGGGTAATAATCCCCTTGGGTGCGCCGTAGTCCACCTTTGCCGTTTTCGCAAGTTGCCGGGTCAGCTCGTTGAAGTCAACAAAAGCGCCTATGACGCCGGTGATCACCTCTCCCGCTCTTGTGAAATCAGTGCATGTTGTCCGGCATTGTATCAGCAGGGGGTCGATGCGCTTGATAAGCAGGGCTATTTTCCTGCCTTCTTCCGTCCGGGGTACAAATACATACGATGATCTCCTTTCCGCCAGAAGTCTCCTCGATTCCGGTGTCTCATACTGGTAGGAGCCAATGCCGTAAGAGTTGCTGCTCAATTCTGAAAGTGTTCTTGTCAGAGAATCTAATCTCAGGGTGAATTCCTCTGTACTGCGAAGACTCTCGACCACCTTGTCAATCGGAATCGACACTCCGGCCTTCATCCGCATCGAGTTCACCACTCTATCGAATCCGAACATTATCTTGACTATCAGGTGTCCTTCCCTGGATCTCGGGGCGAGCACAATCGCCATTGGGTCGCCTACAAGCCGAACCTTTCTGTTCAGCACGCTTGCTGCCACAGCAGCCTTGTCCTCCCTGTCCTGATTCTGCACATTTGCCTCTAATGACTCTGCATTGCTCATTTATTTCTCCTTTTCTCCCGATGGGGTTACTCAATTAACGGGCAGGCCGAACATATACTCGCTCACCTGTCAGCTTCGATACAGTGGCTACATTCGCGCCGTTCTTGCCCACAAACAGCCCAAGACGTTCAGGCTTAACTATGACGTGTATCTCGTCCATTTTCTTGAAGTGTATTACTTCCAGTATGTCATCTCCGGGGGCCGGAACAAACGCATTGGCAACATATTTCTCAATGTCGAAGGAATACCTTACGATGGTGATAGTGGTTTCTGTATATTGCCGCACTGCCTCCGTCTTGATGTACGGCAGGCACTCAACAATAGGGTCGCGCCCGTTCAGGCCCAGTACCGCTACCTTCGCAAACCCCGCACCACCAACAGCAGCGGCGTGAACCACCCGAACCTTATCTTCCATCAATAGCGGAGATACAAGCATCTCCGTCAGCCGGCGATAAAACGGTGATGACTTCTGTGACAGATTAATGCGTCCGCCCTCAATGGAATAGACGGAGGCTATCGTATTGTCCCCCACCCTCAAATGCGATCCGGCGTGCGCTCGGTCCAACAGAGCCATATGCTCTGTCCCCGGAATCGCCATCAGGTATGAACTATAATCAGGCAATGCCTTGATTACAGTTGCTGGAACCAGGTGTCCCATCTTCAGCATGTTGCATCCGCTTTTTTACTGAGAGTCTTGCAGTTTTTTCGGCACCGGCAACTGCGGCAACTGAGAAGCTGCGTTTGGCAGTACCTGAAGCAGATCGTCGATCCTTGTCCGCAGGCGTTTTAGTTCCTGCATGGCTTTGTCGCGTATAGCCGGATCCCAATTATACCCGTTCAATAACCGATTCACCGTTTCCACTGAATGTGTTGCTGCGTTGAGATGATCTTGCATAGCCTCAGGCGCAAAGAGCTTCTTTATGTGCTCTACGCAGTCGTCCCGCCATACTCGCGCCGATACCCAGGCGGCATTGACCTGGCCTTCTGTATCCTTGTAACGGCGGTTGACTTTTTCGTTCTCTTCCCGGAGAGTGTCAATCTCATGGTTTTTCTCCATGACGGCGGTCTTGTATGTTTCCACTTGCTCCGTGGCTCTCTGTACTTCTTTCTCCACTTCTTTGCGAAGTGTCTCACCTGCCTGCTTATAGGCATCCTCCTTGATAGTCTTAAGCTCTTCCATCTCCTCAAGCAGGGCTTCTCTCGCCTTATCCTGCTGGCTGCGAAGCGTTTTCAAATCTTTTTCCTTCACCACCAACTGTTCCTTGAGCTTTTCCATCTGAGTTGTCAGGGCAACCTTTTCCTGAGTATGCCTTTCCTTCTCTGCCGGATCCTGTTCTACGATAACCTCAACAACATCACTTCGTTGCTGCTCGATCAAAACCCAATGCTCCCGCTGCTGGCTTTCCGGTAACTTGGCATAGGAAAGGGCTGTATTTATGCTCATCCGATTTGCCTGATATAGTTCCATAAGATCGGGTAGCAGATGCGTCGCGAGATGCTTTTCCATCAATTCTTTCTGCTTTTGCACTTTCAGTGTTTTAAACCTGGAGCGTTCTTCCTTGGAGAGCATCCGCCGGTAGATTTCCGTCTCAATTACTGCCTCATACATATCAGGCGACGACTCAATGCATGGCACGGTTCGCAAGGATAATTCCTTGGCGGCCCGCCATCTGTTATGACCAGCCTGGATGGTGTAGCAATCGTTTTCGTCCGGTACGACGATGAGTGGTTCCTTGATGCCGTGCATGGCAATACTGGTTTTTAGATCGTCATACTCCTCAGAGGGCAGCGGCGGAAACAAATTGTCCGGGTTTGGCTTTAACTTACAGGTCTCGACGTGATACAACTTCATGATAATCACTCCTTTTCTGTTTATTAGGCTTGTTTATTGGAACGGTGGTGCTATTGAACCCACAGCTTGCTGATTTAAAAGATTCTTTTTTCCACGTTGCATGTTCTCTTCAGCGGCGTACCTCAATATGCTCTGGTTAGCCTGCAGAAACTCCATGAACAGCGATAAGAAAGCCGCACTCACCGTTAGACCCATATCTCCGGCATAGCTTTTGACATAGTTAAAGGTTTTGGTTTTCAGTGGGATACGGTATTGATTTCTGCGGGTAGGCAGTTTTTCCTCTGTTTTCTCGGATGATCTCTCAGCCATGTCTTCAAGCTGGTTCAAGAAAATATCCCGATACAACTTGCTTTGCATCACAATGGCGATGGGTGTGCCGATAGTTATGCGGATAGAGAGACGGAGTGATCTGGGTGATTCTGCGTCGTCGTTGTCAGGGCTCTCCCAATATGGATCGGGCATCTGTGAGTCGGGCCTGAGAATGTTGGCTTTTTGATACTCTTTAACACTCCTATAAAATCTAAGAGCTTTTAAACTCTTCGGATCGGTTATGCTTACAAGATATATGTGATATTTTCCGCTCGGATGGAGTACCTTTTTGACCGGATCAAGCAACATGCCTTCCTTGGCCCTTATCTGTAACCATCGGATTTTCAATTCCCTCGCCCAGGGGTTAATCTTTTTGTATTCCTTAATTGTACACCACTCTTGATCTTGGGTTTCCATGTATAACTCCTTATGGTTGCCGTTCTCTTCCTTTTTTGCCGGAAATGGTTCGCGGTCCCAAATTAGGACAAAGTTTACTGCGAACAGTTCGCGGTCCCAAATTGGGACAAGGTTTGCTGCGAACAGTTAGTGCGGCATTTTGCCACAATATCTACTGTGAACTATATAGACGGAGGGGCTTTATTGGGATAGATGGGAGCGGCTTTGGATGTAGTTAATATGTTAGAGTATTCAGCTGCAATAGCAGATATGCAGGGGAAGATCAGCTCCGCACCGTGAGGAATTACGGTTGCAGAGGAACCGGAATATTTTTTGTATTTACTGAAGGCACCGGAAATGGAAGTCTTAACCTTGCAGATGGAGAGGGAGTTCCATAAGAAAGATTGGTCGTCACAATGGAAAGCTACGGCAGATATCGCCGGAAGAAATACGAACAGGAATAATAGGATTATCTTTTTGATTTGTTGTTGATGTATTATTCGAAATTCGAGGTTCATTTGGGCTCCTCTTTTTACGGCGATAAATTCCTGCCCGTGTATTACTTCCATGTAATATGCCCTGGAGGACATTCTGGATCGTATGTTCAATTTTGAGGTTTTCCGGCTTCATCCATGATTCCATTTTGCGTTCAATGTTCGCGATCCCCTTTATGTGGGCCGCAATCTGAATACGATGCCAGGCCTTGAACTTTTCCATCGCTATTAATCGCTCGAAAGCTGTCTTTTTGTTTTGAGACCGGTCCCTGTGTTCCCGGGATTCCCCCGTTGCACTAGAGGCCCGATTGACGATCCGCACGACAGACTCTGCTTTGTTCAGGTTTTGCTCATTTTTGCTGTCGGAACGAAACATCTGCACATCAAAGTCTTTTTTCGTTATGCTGAACAGGCACTGCTTCTGTATGTCGCTCATGCACTTCTCCTGAAAATATCGGGTCTAATGACGAATGCCCTCGGCTTCTTTGTGACTACGTTCCTCGCATAGAGCACAATATCGCCGCTTGTTTGAATTGCTTCGGTACTGCTGCGTCCGGCAGCGATGGTAAATGTGATTCGGCTTCTGAAGATTCTAGACCGTCAATAATTTGCCTCTGTTCATCGGCCCTGCATTTTCTCTCCCTCACGATTTATCCCTGTCAACAGGCTACTCGTTGCCATATGAGTCATCAAGCTGTGTATATCTTGATGACACCGTCCAGTCAGCACCTTCAGACTGTAGCTGCTGCTTAACCTTCTGGAATTTCTTGTACGACATTACTACGATCCGGCCATCAGGGTACGTGACGTCAACCTGCTTGTGGGAAGATGGGCATATCTTCTCAAAATGTTTCTGGATACACCATGTTAATATGGTTGAGAATTTGGCGCCGGAGTCGGAGCGAAAACAGTTTATAGCGTCATGCACAGCCAAGTACGCCTGGTTTGACAGGTCGTCCCGCTCATTGACCGAATCCAGCTTCTCATACCTTTTAACCACTGATTTTATCAGCGGTAAACTACGATAATACATTTTCTCGGTCAGACTAGCCCTACTTGATTGCGTTTGGAGCGATAGACTATCGTAATCACAGTCTATCGCGTCCATAATGTTTGTGGAAATTGAAAACTGATCCTTGCGCTTCATTTATTGCCTCCTTATTTAGGTCTTTCGGCTTTACGAGATTCGATGTCGAGGTATGCGGATGTCCAGATTTGTTGGATATCCATTCCAATACGCTCGGGTATTTTTGCCTGAATTCGGTGAGAGACTTTCCAACCCTCAATCACCAGAATATAGCCGACGGGTGGATTCTTAGTTCCCTGGCAATCTCGGAATGGCTGACACCGGTTTTCAGCATGGGTATACTGATGTCAACCGGCACTATAATTTTCGCTATTTGGTTCATTATTATGGTATAATGCGAATAAAATGCCTATGTGTGGATGAAAATTGGCATTGCATAGGAAAATCTTTCTTTGATGTGTAAAAAATGCGATAATACGGATCAAAAATAAGAGTGAGGCATTGCGATATGGATGAATTGCTTTCCAGGTTTGTTTTGATAATAGAAATTATAAAGTCTTATCTCGCAAAAGGCATACTTGATGAAGAGCTGGTAAAAATTCTCGGCACAAACGAGAATACACTCAGGCATTACAAACGAAAAAAAGGGCTTCTTAAAAGCTTGGTGCTGGTAAACCTTATCGAACACTTCAATATCAACCCGCTATGGCTCTTCAAGGGCGAGGGCGAACCCTTTCCCGGTGCCAGAGATAGGTATCCAAATATCTGTGGTCAGGAACAATATGCAGCCTCCGTCCAGTCAGATCCGCACAACGAATATTTCTTTATCAACCGGACAAAAGGGGAGATAGGCGACGGCGGCATTGCATCCGATCAGGATGCGGGGATTGCTTTCCGGAAGGAATGGATCAAAAGAAGGGGAAACCCTGAGTATATCTCGTTGTTGAAAGTGTCTGGGGACGCTATGGAACCGACTCTTTTATCCGGAGATCTGCTGTTAATAAATAAATCCCACACCACTGTTTCGCTTGAAGGAGGCATTTATGCCATTTCCGTAAAAGACGAAATCATGATCAGGAGAATCCAGTACATGTTCCGGGATAACAAATTGAAGATCATGTGCGACAACACGAGATATGATCCCATCGAAGCCGATCGTGAGCAGGTTATGATCTACGGCAAGGTGATTTGGTTCGGGAGGGATATTGAAAGATAATCCGAGACGTAGTTGAAAAACGAAAATATTTCGTATTTGCCAAGCCTGCTTTTCGCTCCTTGTCGAGATAAGACTGGGAACAGCATATCGTTCATTGCGAACTGTGTACGTAAGACGATCTGAATCTCCACATGGCTAAAGCGAACACGCAAATCATTAAAAAATAGTCCTGACGATTTCTCGCCAGGACTATCTGATCCATTCTCTATACCATGTGGCCGCAGAGTATTTAACTCTGGCAGTCACCGTAACAATAAGACACGCTACGTCGGATAGAACGGGGGGGCACGGAGGCCCGTCCCTGTGACTTGACGAGCTTCTGCGCCACGGCTGCAATGTGTTTCGGAGCATACCAGAGCTTGGCCTGGTTGTCCCACTTACACCCCATATCCCGGAGTACATCCCGGACTGGGAAAGTCTTTCCTGTTATGGCAATCATTTCTGATCTCCTTTCTCCGCGCGTATGGCGCGGTTCAAAAACTTATCCACCCTTTTTCGCGGAAGGAAACACCATGCCCGCTTGCAAGGATAACGTGGTCATGTATGCGGATTTCGAATAACGATGCCGCCTCCACAATTTTTTTCGTCAATTCTTTGTCATCGTTCGAAGCATGGGTGTTGCCCGACGGGTGATTGTGTACGAGAATCATGGCGACCGCGCCGGATAGCAGTGCGTGTTTTATTACTTCGCGGGGATATACAACGGCGGAGCCAGTCGTTCCAGGCACCACGTGGATGCCTATCAACTTGTTTTGCCCGTTGAGATAAAGTACAATGAACTTCTCTATGTCGCTGTCCTCTAAACTCTTCGCAAATTCGATGACGGACTCTGGGTCAGCCATTTGTATTGCCGGATTATATGGGAAATCCGACTCTTTGATCCGCTTGGTTTCCAGTCGGTAGGCGTACCTTACGTAGTCTTTTCTCACTATTGTTCTCCTTCCGGTAATTTATCAATGATTCCAGTGGTCTCTCGACCACCATGTTCCGTTGATGAGAATCCTGCTTTTTTCATCAATTGGGACTCCCGTTTTTCCACCTGCGGTTAGCAGGACGGAACACCGATCTTTTCGGCCAAGGTAATCGAACCCGGCGACGGTAAACATCCATGTTCTACCTTCTTTGTGTTGCCTAAAACCGTGATAATCCCTTATGTCCATTTTGATCTCCTTTCGGTAATTATGGGATAGGATGGCGAATAAAAAAGGGCGGGGAATCCCACCCTTTTTACTCGGCTCTTGTCTTGACGGAGCGGTTCTATGCCGCTGCTTTTAGACTGAAAATTGTGGTGTCGCCCCGCTGAAGCGAGACTATCGCTCCCGCTGCGACAGCCATAGTCATGCCGCGCATTTTCTGCAACACGACGGCCTCCTCAATACCAGCTTTGGCGGCCAGCTTGAGGATCGCTGACTGCTGCGCTACGTTTGCAAGCACCTCGCCTTTCTCTGACGGGATGCCCCCTTTCGGAGGTTGGGGCTGCGCCTGACCTGGCGATTCCGGATTGGGCGCCTTCAGCGGGGGCGTCTGTGCCAGAGCCTGTGACGACTCCGGTTCGGTTACGAAATCAGGAGCAGCGGCAGGTTGAGCCGCATCCGTTTCCTTCATGCTGACGGAGGAGTTGTTCCCATATGGGATCGCAGGTATGGCGTCATCCTCGACAACCACCGTAGCGGCGTCGTCAAACTGCGGGTTGCAGTCCTCCGGCGGCGCCAAAGCCAGACGGCTGGCCGCCGTCAATACCCGACGGTTATCATCCCGCAGGCCGTTGACAGACTCCACATCCGCGTCCGTAAGGACAATTTGCAACGGATAGTGGATTGTCTTCTTGCCATTTGCGTTTGTCTCACGGGGTACGCGTCGCAGCTTCAGCGGCACCATTGCGAACCGACCAACGAGGGCTTGGACGAAGTCCAAACCTGAGTTTATGTCGATTATGGAGTGGTACGACCCCATATCGAACTGATAGATACCGCCCATACTGACCTTGGGCAACATTACCATCAGGTGCGCCCTTCGTTGACACACGCCCTGTTCCAAGAGTTCGCAGGGACAGGGCCTTTCGCGCATGGACTGGGTTTTCTCGTCCAGACGCATGGCGCACTCTCCGTTACCGATGCACTTCAAGCCCCGGCTCCCCCCATACCACTTGTAGGACTGAGGGAAGACAGACTCAATGTCATTCAGTGGAAACATGACATCGAGTTCTGTAGGCTTGTCGCCATAAACCTTCTCGACTTCGGGGGGGACCACGAAGTAGTTGACCTCCCGCGGATATTCCTTTCCGCCTTTGGCCGATACGGCCTTAACGCCAAGACGAATCTTCCCCAGACGAGGAAGGCGCCGCTTGTCCGACAGATCCTTGATACGTGTGAAATTTCCTTTGAATGATGTATTCATGCTTTTTCTCCTTTTACGGTAAAAACTTCGATTGTCTTTTCGACACGCGCATTCTTGAGTATTTCCGGCGGAATGAGCGTGTTGTCCACTGTCTGCCTTTTTTGGAAGGCCAAATTCACCGAGTATCCGTCCAATATTGCACGACAGGCGTTGGCGTGGTTGAGCCACCCTTTGAGGCTCTTTTTGATCTCATCCTGGCGCTTCTTGAAAGTCGCCTGAATGTCGGATATTTCCACGTATTCAGCGGCTTGCGCTGCTGCATCCGCATCCAAAGCCACAAACTCGGTGAACTCCTCCTGGTAATTCTCGTAGCAGGGTTCTGAGTAGGGGCAATAGTCGCACTGCCAGTCGGAACGCTCATACTGACGCTCCGGCAGTGCTTGCTCAACACG
The DNA here is from genome assembly GCA_023231165.1 of Syntrophales bacterium. Lineage (GTDB taxonomy): Bacteria > Desulfobacterota > Syntrophia > Syntrophales > UBA8958 > UBA8958. Next base: position 10,739 of record JALNVY010000033.1, read on the forward strand.
GTGCTTCTCCACTTGCGCGAAACGCTCGAAAGCGTCCCGGTACAGGTTTTCGAATACCGCCACGTCCTCGCCGTCCCTGAAGGTTCCGTCGCTGCCCATGAGGTGCTTGACGACCAGAATGTCGTCTGCACTGTTGTAGTCCAGCATGTACTCCAAGTAGGCTGAGGTGTTCTTGTTCTTGATGAGCAGGATCGCCTCTCTGATCTGGGGGTTGACCTTTTGTAATCCCACCAAGTATAGACAGCACTGGGTGAGATAATCCATCGGGTAAGCCCCTTTGAGATACCGCTCAAATCCGAAGTGATTGATGGCCTTGTGTTCCCACAGGCGATCAATACCAAGAAGGTCCGTGATAATGCCGTCAATACTGCCGACGACATCAAACGCCTGACCAAGATGGGTAGTTGTTCCGCAGTTCAAGACCAGTTGCTGGCTGTGAAGCTGGAATGCTGACTTTCTGATCCAGTCTGCCGTCAACTCCTCATGCCAAGAGGAGTCGTCCAATACGACGACAAACCGGTCCGACATTTTTTTTGCCTTGAGGCCATGCGCTTTGTAGCACAACTGGCGCAAGCACCTCTCCGGGCCGCTGGATGACGGGCGGGGGCGGTAATCCTGCTCCGGCTTCTGGTTCATTCCGGCCACTTTTAATAACATGTCTGCTAACAAAGTCTGTTCTCTCCTTTCGCAGGTAATAAAAAAGCCACGAGACAGGCGTGATTACCTGTTCTTTGTGGCCTTTGTGTTTGAATTTTAGAACCGTCGCTTACTGCTGCGGTTCCTATTGTTGGGTCGTTTGGACCTGGGCAATGTTTCTAACAACCTGCCACAGGTCAAACAGGCACCGACGCTGAGGTGATGAGTCGGAGTCAATCCATCCGGGGTCGCTCAACAGAGCATCCAGGTGGCTGTAACGATCGTACACACCCAGAACGGCGGCGTACATGGCGGCAAGGTCATCGTTGATCATCATGTCCATCATGCACCTTTTGGTTCATCAGCAGTTAGTAACCTGCAATATCGCGCCAGGGATATTTTCCCGAACGCATCTTTTTTCGTGGCAATCCTGAACAGTTTGACGATCATCCTGACCAGCGCCAGGAGATTGTCATATTGATCTGGCCGGATTCTATCCGGGTAAAGCATTCTCAAGAGCTTACCGGTGTTTCCAAACGAGTTGCCGTAAGCCTTCTGCTTCTCGTCCACCAACCGCCCTATGGCAGCGCCTACTTCCACATAAGTAATCATTTCTTGTTGCCTCCTTCTCCATTGATTTAATTAGGTAATTAGTCAGCCCGTTTCAGGACGAAAAAAAGCCGCACCTGTACCGCTGTAAGACGGTTCAGCCATGCGGCTATGTTCGTGACCTACTAAAAATACTAACTGTCTAAGTATTACTTCCGGTGAGGTGAGAGTTTGCCATAAAACTTGCCATATCTTCATGACAGGATAGTTTCAGATCTTGTAGAATCATCAGGCACCGCGCCCAGAGTTGTGCTGTCCGGCTCCAATCTGCGGAGTCTGTGCAAGGAAGATCAAGCATGTCTTGTCCAAATGTTTCGGCAAAGACACATTGCAGATCTGCAATGTAATTCAGAAGGGCGGTGGCAGACGATACCGTATTTGAACGATCGCGCTCTTCAAATACCGCCAACAGGTTCGACGCGCAGGTAATCATCTTGCGCCAATTATGACAATTCTCGTCAGAGAGCGGCCAGATACAATAACTATGATCGTTAAATATCGCACGCAGTGCAGCCATGACCTCGCCGATTTGAGGATGGGATAAGTCGAGAGGGCCGTTCTGACCGATACGATATGATTTCTTCGGAAACTCGATGTTGATAATGTTGTGGCAGAGCGTTTCCGCGCGATGAGCCATGTCAACAGACAATACCAAGACCGATTTCAACAGTGTTCCCGTAAAAATACCAGCCAGCCCTGCCATTTCTCGTGTTATGACCTTTCCCGTGGAATAGTAGAGAAACGGTTGCAATGTTATCCACCGCGAACGAAGTTTTTCCAGGCTGCTCGCGCCGAGCGCGTATTCCAGTCCTCGGAAAAAAGTGCCCCGGTAATAATCAATCGCCGTCGGTGCAGAAAGGTCGGAAGGCCCGCACACCAGCCAGCCGCGTGATGGCTCATGCAACCACGCTTCCTTGTCGTAATCGGTCATGCACGATAGATGCTTGACCAAGTCCGTTACGGCATAGGAATATCCCCTCTGTCGGCACCAGGCGGCAGCATGAGACAACATCGATCCATTGGGATGAGATACGATCACGTCCATGTCAGGCCTCGATGGTAATTTGCAGAGTATGGCTATGTCGCCCAGACAACGCACCCTCTGGATGTAGCAGTCCGTGAGCTTCAGGGGAGACTTTTGCAGGAAACCTGGAATGGCATGAAGTGGTGGCTGCTCAATGCAGAAATGTCCCGTTGCATGCCGAACCTGTGTAACCACCACGCGCATTTCGCTATCCACCACCATCTCTATCTCCGCCGCAGAAATTCCCAATTCCCTGATCGCCTGATCGTAAAAATCCGGAGGAGGGATGTTCACGGTGATTACAGGCTCTCGACCCGCCGTAACGCCGTTGTGTCCGGGGCCGATTGCCATGATGCCGGGCGCCCATACTATGTTAGCTATGGCCGGGCAATACGGCTGAATCGCAATTATTCCATCCTGTTCGCCCTGCCTGCTCATCTGATCGAGAAGACAGCGCATGCCGAGATCATATTCCTCCCGACTGTTCACCTGGAAACTGTCCAATAGGCCATGTTGAGTGTTTGTCGGGCATGTACGCATGAATAGCGGGTACTTAAACGGTGCGTTTACGTCTCTTACTGACGATTGTGAGGAAATCAGTATGGTTGGCAGTGCGTGCTTTGATATGTTCGATTCGATCCATTGCAGACTCTGGGCCTTCTTGGACATAGACATCTATGCACCTCCTTTATTCCCCTATAATACTTCCGGACGTTCTTCATACACATCGGCCGGGCATACCTGACGGAAATCGAAGAGCAAGTAGGCTACACCCGGTGCGGAAGTATTACCTCATGGAAAGAGGGTGCCCAAATGGAAATATTTAAACTGCTTATAAATGAGCCACCTTTACAAGTGTTGCCTAGTCTTGCCAAGTACATCGGCCTGAACGAAGCCATCGTATTACAGCAAATCCACTATCTGCTAAGGCATAGCGAGCATGTCCACAATGGACAGAAGTGGGTTTGCAGCACTTATGAACAATGGGCGCAAAACCACTTCATTTTCTGGTCAATCAAGACCATCAAGAGAACATTCAAACGTCTTGAATGTGAGAAAATCCTGCTGTCGACAACAGACTTCAACAAACACAGTATAGACCACACTAAGTGGTACGCGCTTGATTACGACAAATTGGCTAATTATATTAATTTCAAACAGCAATATCGCATGCCGGAGGACGACCAGGAATCCCGATGGGGACAAATTGACCCTATCGGTGGGTCACAATGTCCCAATGGTCGGGACAAGATGTCCCTAACTGATGGGGTCAACTTGTCTCCATCTGATCGGGTCAACTTGCCCCCATCTATATATAAGGAAAAGAATCTAAAAGATAAGACGACAACGACAGCACCTCTTGTCGTCGTCTCTCCTGGAACTGAAAAGCCTCCAGATCCACCCCCCGATGCACCTCCCGAATTGATCCAGTCTGATGCAAACAACATCTTGTCCAAATTCGACAATACGCCATTGCAGGACATAATTTCCTCCGGTGTCATCAAAAAGGCTATCATGGCGTACAACCCGGATGCCCACCAGGAACACCAGCCCGAATCGTCCATTGAAGGAGTCCTCCGCCTGTGCGAGTGGATGGCTGCCATCGCTAAAGACCAGAAATATCCCGCTATCTCCAATCCGTCCGGCTTCCTGCTTGCACTTTCACGAAAGGGCATGGATGAGCCTGCTGTTCTTATCAAGCAAAAGGCGAGGAATGCAGAGTTGATGGAGAATTCGGCAAATGCGGCATACGCCAATGTACGGTGCGTACTTGAGAGGTCATATCCAAACATAGATGTCGACGATGAACTGAAGCGCATCGACGGCCTGCCTCCGCCTCCAGAACTTCCCAGTTATCCCCAGATGGCGATCATCCATGAAAAACTCTCTCTGGCCCAGGAGCGGGCGGAAAATGTGGCCCGCGAGGCAATCATGAAGATCATGGCGATCTACAACGGCAACAGGAAAAGTCTTGCGGACGGACGTCCGATCCAAGAGGGAGGGAAATAAGTAAGCGTCTAATTAACCGCATCTTCACAGCAACTCAGAATTATGTCAAGGATTTCTCCAAAAGATTTGAGGAGGAATACGATGACACAATGGCAGGCGAACAGGGCTGAAAAGAGGAGCTAC